>NZ_JBJNRH010000001.1:389489-411661 GCF_045809185.1 Nocardiopsis yanglingensis
GGGGGGGGCGGGGCCCCCTTGCTGTGCCCTCCGTCGCTTACACTGGGCCCCCCCCCCCCCCCCCGCCCCCCCCCCCCCCCCCGGCCAAGCGCGGCTTTTGCTTTCAGCGACCAACCCAGACCCCGCCACGAGGGGCTCCGCCGTTGGCCGGACACCCCGCGACAAACCCGCGCACGTGCGCAATCCCGGCGAACGGCGGACAATGGAGACCTCAGGTGGCCCGCCGCGCCGCCCCTCCCGCTTTCCGCTGCAAGGATTCCCCCATGGCCGCCCGCAAGTCCTCCGCCCCCCTGATCGAAGTCACCGCCCGCCCCGGCCAGCCGCTGGGCATGGCGCCGGCCACCTTCCTGCGCGACTTCTGGCAGAAGCGCCCGTTGCTGATCCGCAATGCCTTCCCGGACTTCCAGACCCCGGTGCAGCCGGAAGACCTGGCCGGGCTGGCCTGCGAGGAGGGCGTGCTGGCGCGCCTGATCGAGCATGACAAGACCCAGGACGGCTGGCGCGTGCGCACCGGCCCGTTCCAGGAAGACGTGTTCCCCGCCCTGCCCGACCACGACTGGACCCTGCTGGTGCAGGACGTGGACAAGTGGGACCCGGACGTGCGCGCCCTGATCGAGCACTTCAGCTTCCTGCCGCGCTGGCGCATGGATGACGTGATGATCAGCTTTGCCGCCACCGGCGGCTCGGTTGGCGCCCACGTCGACCAGTACGACGTGTTCCTGCTGCAGGCCCATGGCCACCGCCGCTGGCAGATCGATGCCAGCGAATCGATCAAGGGCAAGCAGCCGCCGCTGGGCTTCCGCCCGGACGTGGAACTGAAGCTGCTGAAGGTGTTCAAGCCCACCCACGACTGGGTGCTGGCGCCGGGCGACATGCTGTACCTGCCGCCGAACGTACCGCACCACGGCGTGGCCGAAGATCCGTGCCTGACCTTCTCGTTCGGCATGCGCGCGCCGTCCTCGGCCGAGCTGATCAGCGACTACCTGGACACCCTGATCGCCGATGCCGACGAGAACATCCGCTACCAGGATGCCGACCTGAAGGTGCCGGCCGACCCGAACGAGATCGACACGGTGGCGATGGCGCGGGTGATCACCGCGCTCAACGCCATCCGCATGAACGACCCGGACAAGCTGGGCGACTGGTTCGGCCGTTTCATCACCACCTACCGTGCAGCGGGCGAAGTGATGGCCCACCAGGCCGCGCCGGCACCGGAGGAAGTGGTCGAAGCGCTGGCCTCGGGCCTGCTGCTGCAGCGCCACCCGTGGGCCCGCCTGGCCTGGCGCCGGGCCAAGCGTGGCGCCAGCCTGTATGTCAGCGGCCAGGACTTCGCGCTGCCGGTGAAGGACGCCCAGCGCCTGGCCGGTGCCGAGCAGCTCGACGCCGCCGCCTATCGCGGCCTGTCCGACAAGGGCCGCGCGGTGGTCCAGCAGCTGCTGGTCGGTGGCGTGTTCCAGCTGGTCGACCCGAATGAGGTATACGAAGCCGAAGACGAGGAACACGGTGAGGATGCCGTGGTGCTCGGCGAGGTCGTCGAAGGCCGTGACCGCGTGGATGCGATCGACGCCGATGCGGTGTCCGACGATGTCCACTCCGTGACCGTGCACGACGACGGCATCGAGGTCATCGTCAACTTCGAGGACGACGAGGAAGACGACAGCGCCGGCCGGGCCTGAGCCATCGCCATGATCCGGGTCCAGCAGGTCAGCCACGCCGATGCCCACGTCGCCATCCACGAGGTGCGCCAACGCGTGTTCGTGCAGGAACAGGGCATCGCCGCCGAGCTGGAACGCGATGCGCTGGACCCGGTCAGTGCCCATGTGCTGGCGCTGGACACTGACAATCAGCCGGTCGGCACCGGCCGGCTGGCCCCGGATGGCCGCATCGGCCGCATGGCGGTGCTGGCCAGCCATCGCAGCCACGGGGTCGGCGAGGCCCTGCTGGAAGCACTGGTGGAGGCCGGGCGCCGGCTCGGCCTGGCCGAGCTGCATCTGCACGCCCAGCTGCCCGCCCGTGACTTCTATGCCCGCCAGGGTTTCCTGCCCGAAGGCGAGGTGTTCGAGGAGGCCGGCATCGGCCACCAGCAGATGCGCCGCCGGCTAGGGGCGGCCAGCGCCATCGACAGCCGCGCCGAGGCGATGGCCATCACCACCGCCATCATCCACCGCGCCCGTCGCCAGCTGTGGCTGCACAGCCGCCAGCTGGACCCGGGCCTGCTCGACGCGCCCCCGATACAGGCCGCCCTGCGCCGCTTCGTCACCGCCCGTCACGACAAGCAGCTGCGGGTGATCGTGCACGATGCCGCTGCGATCGCCGCTGCCGGGGCACCGCTGCTGGCGCTGGCCCAGCGCCTACCCAGCGTGATCCAGTTCCGCGAGGTCACCGACCCGGTCGACCGTGCGCTGGCCTCGGCCTGCCTGCTCAACGATGCCGGCGACTTCTACTTTCGTCTGATCGGCCACCGCCTCGACGGCGAGGCCGGCATCGCGCTGCCAGCACGTTCGCAGCCGTTCGAGCAGCAATTGCAGCGCGTCTGGGACCGTTCGCGCGATTGCAGCGAACTGCGCGCGCTCGGCATCTGAGCGCGCACAACGGACTCAACCTGTCTGGAACCGGCACCGGCGGACGCGGGATGCCTGTGGTGGTGCCCCTTCGTGTCCGGTTGGGGGTACAATTTGGCTGTTTGAACGCGCCCGCGCAGGGCTATTCATCTTCCTGCCGGGTCCTTCTGAAGCCATACCCCACAAAGCGAATCAACACCCTCCATCGTGGACAATCAACTGAAGCAGTTTGCGCAATCTTCGCAACTCGCCGGCGGCAACGCCTCCTATGTCGAGGACCTGTACGAGCAGTACCTGGTCTCCCCGGATAGTGTCGATCCCAAATGGAAAACCTACTTCGACGGCTTCAAGGGCCGCGAAGCAGGTGACATTCCGCACTCGGCCGTCATCTCCCACATTGCGGACGCGGCCAAGGATGCGCTGAAGGCCGGTACCGGCAACGGTGCAGGCGACGAGCGCGAGCGCAATGTCGGTCGTCTGATCACTGCCTACCGCTCGCGCGGCCACCTGGACGCCCGCCTCGATCCGCTGGGCCTGGCCGCACCGGTCAACACCCCGGACCTGGGCCTGCCGTTCCACAGCCTGTCCGATGGCGACCTCAACAGCGAGTTCAGCACCGGCGGCGTCGGTGGCCAGCCGCGCATGAAGCTGCGTGACCTGCTGGCGCGCCTGAAGGCGACCTACACCGGCTCGATCGGTGCGGAGTTCATGCACATCTCCGAGGTCGAGCAGCGCCAGTGGATCTACAAGAAGCTGGAACTGGCCGGTGGCAACTACCAGCTGGACGCTGACACCCAGCGCCGCACCCTGGAGCGCCTGACCGCGGCTGAGGGCTTGGAGCGCTACCTGCACACCAAGTACGTCGGCCAGAAGCGCTTCTCGCTGGAAGGCGGCGACTCGCTGATCCCGATGATGGACACCATCATCCGCAGCGCCGGCAAGGATGGCGTCAAGGACGTGGTGATCGGCATGGCCCACCGCGGCCGCCTGAACGTGCTGGTCAACACCCTGGGCAAGAACCCGCGCAAGCTGTTCGACGAGTTCGAAGGCAAGTTCGAGCACGACGAGCACGCCTCGGCCGGTGACGTGAAGTACCACATGGGCTTCTCGGCCGACGTCGCCACCGACGGCGGCCCGGTGCACCTGGCGCTGGCGTTCAACCCGTCGCACCTGGAAATCGCCGACCCGGTCGTGGCCGGTTCCGTGCGTTCGCGCCAGGAGCGCCGCAAGGACACCGCACGCAAGCAGGTCATGCCCATCCTGATCCACGGCGACGCGGCCTTCTCCGGCCAGGGCGTGGTCATGGAACTGTTCCAGATGTCGCAGGCCCGCGGCTTCGCCGTCGGCGGCACCGTGCACATCGTGGTCAACAACCAGGTCGGCTTCACCACCTCCAACCCGCTGGATACGCGTTCCACGCGCTATGCCACCGACGTGGCGAAGATGATCGCCGCCCCGGTGCTGCACGTGAACGGCGATGATCCGGAAGCGGTTGTATTCGCCGCGCAGCTGGCCTTCGAATTCCGCCAGAAGTTCGCCAAGGACGTGGTCATCGACCTGATGTGCTACCGCCGTTGGGGCCACAACGAGGCCGACGAGCCGGCGATCACCCAGCCGCTGATGTACCAGGTGATCCGCAAGCACGCCACCACCCGCGAGATGTACGCCGAGCAGCTGGAAAAGGCGGGCGTGATCGCCGCCGGTGCCGGCAAGGCGATGGTCGATGCCTACCGTGAGAAGCTGGATGCCGGTGAAGTCACCACCGAGCTGGCCAAGGTCGAGAAGACCCCGCCGACGAGCCCGCTGTTCGTCGATTGGCCGAAGCTGCTGGAAGGCAAGCTGTCCGACCCGATCTCGACCAAGGTCGAGAAGAACAAGCTGGTCGAGCTGGCCAAGCTGATCAACACCATCCCGGACGAAGTGCAGCTGCACTCGCGCGTGGCCAAGGTCTACGACGACCGCCGCAAGATGGCCGCCGGCGAGATCCCGGGCGACTGGGGCTTTGCCGAGAACCTGGCGTACGCCACCCTGCTCGACGAAGGCAGTGCCCTGCGCCTGGTCGGCCAGGACGTGGGCCGCGGCACGTTCACGCACCGCCACGCGATCCTGCACGACCAGAAGACCGACAACTACTACATGCCGCTGCGGCAGCTGGTGGATTCGCCGGAAAAGGCCACCGTCATCGATTCGCTGCTGAGCGAAGAAGCGGTGATGGCCTATGAGTACGGCTTCTCCACCACCGATCCGAACACGCTGTGCATCTGGGAAGGCCAGTTCGGCGACTTCGCCAACGGTGCCCAGGTCGTCATCGACCAGTTCATCGCCGCCGGTGAAGCCAAGTGGGGCCGCATCTCCGGCCTGACCCTGCTGCTGCCGCATGGCTATGAAGGTCAGGGCCCGGAACACAGCTCGGCGCGCCTGGAGCGCTTCCTGCAGCTGTGCGCGCTGGAGAACATGCTGGTGGTGGTGCCGTCGACCCCGGCGCAGGCCTTCCACATGCTGCGCCGCCAGCAGCACCTGACCACCCGCAAGCCGCTGGTGGTGATGTCGCCGAAGTCGCTGCTGCGCCACAAGCTGGCCGTGTCGACCCTGGACGAACTGGCCAACGGCGAGTTCCAGCACCTGATCGGCGACGCCAACGCGGACGCCAAGAAGGTCAAGCGCGTGGTGCTGTGCTCGGGCAAGGTCTACTACGACCTGCTGGAAGACCAGACCAAGCGTGGCCAGGACGACGTGGCGATCATCCGCGTGGAGCAGCTGTATCCGTTCCCGCGTGCGCTGCTGGCTGCCGAACTGAAGAAGTACGGCAAGGCCACCGACGTGGTGTGGACGCAGGAAGAACCGCAGAACCAGGGTGCGTGGTACCAGATCCGCCACCACCTGCAGTTCTGCCTGGCCGATGGCCAGAACCTGCACTACGCCGGTCGCGCACGTTCGGCTTCGCCGGCTGCCGGTCACATGGCTGACCACGTCCGCGAACAGCAGCAGCTGGTCGCCGACGCACTGGTCAACCCGTTCAACGACACGTTCGCTGAATAATCCTCCCCCTATTTAGAAGACAAACCAGGAAGCTCCCGCAATGGCCACCGAAGTCAAAGCCCCGGTACTGCCCGAATCCGTCGCCGACGGCACCATCGCCACCTGGCACAAGAAGGTGGGCGACGCCGTCAAGCGCGACGAAAACCTGCTTGACCTGGAAACCGACAAGGTCGTCCTGGAAGTGCCGTCGCCGGTCGACGGCGTGCTCAAGGAAATCAAGTTCGCCGAAGGCTCGACCGTGACCTCCAGCCAGGTCGTGGCGATCATCGAAGAAGGCGCCGTGGCTGCTGCCCCGGCCCCGGCTGCTGAAGAGAAGAAGGCCGAGGCCGCTCCGGTCGCTGCCGCTCCGGCCGCTGCTGCTGCTCCGGCCCCGGCTGCCAAGTCGGCCGCCGACACCCTGCCGCCGGGCGCCCGCTTCACCGCCATCACCGAAGGCGTGAACCCGGCCGACGTCGACGGCACCGGCCGTCGCGGCGCGGTGACCAAGGAAGACATCGTCAACTTCGCCCGCAACGGCGGCGCCGGCAAGGCCGGTGGCGCACGTCCGGAAGAACGCGTGCCGATGACCCGCATCCGCAAGCGCATCGCCGAACGCCTGATGGAGTCGAAGAACTCCACCGCCATGCTGACCACCTTCAACGAAGTCGACCTGTCCAAGGTCTCGGCTGCGCGCAAGGAACTGCAGGACGAGTTCGTCAAGGCACACGGCATCAAGCTGGGCTTCATGAGCTTCTTCGTGAAGGCCGCTGCCAATGCCCTGCAGCGCTTCCCGCTGGTCAACGCCTCGATCGACGGCGACGACATCATCTACCACGGCTACTCGGACATCTCGATCGCCGTGTCGACCGAGAAGGGCCTGGTCACGCCGGTGCTGCGCAACGTCGAGCGCATGTCGTTCGCCGACATCGAAAAGACCATCGCCGACTACGCCAAGAAGGCCCGTGACGGCAAGCTGAGCCTGGAAGAACTGCAGGGCGGCACCTTCACCGTGACCAACGGCGGCACCTTCGGTTCGCTGCTGTCGACCCCGATCATCAACCCGCCGCAGAGCGCCATCCTGGGCATGCATGCCATCAAGGAGCGTCCGATCGCCCAGAACGGCCAGGTCGTGATCGCGCCGATGATGTACCTGGCGCTGTCGTACGACCACCGCATCATCGACGGCAAGGACTCGGTGCAGTTCCTGGTGGACATCAAGAACCAGCTGGAAAACCCGGGCCGCATGCTGTTCGGCCTGTAAGAAACCTCCCGCCCCTCCGCGCCTGCGCGGAGGGGTTCTGGTAATGCATCAAGGAATAATTCAATGGCTGAACAATTCGACGTCGTCGTCATCGGTGCCGGCCCGGCCGGTTACCACGCTGCCATCCGCGCGGCCCAGCTGGGCCTGAAGACCGCCTGCATCGACGCAGCGCTGGGCAAGGACGGCAAGCCGGCGCTGGGCGGCACCTGCCTGCGCGTGGGCTGCATCCCGTCCAAGGCGCTGCTGGATTCCTCGCGCCAGTTCTGGAACATGGGCCACATCTTTGGCGACCACGGCATCAGCTTCAAGGATGCCAAGATCGACGTCGAGGCGATGGTTGGCCGCAAGGACAAGATCGTCAAGCAGTTCACCGGCGGCATCGGCATGCTGTTCAAGGCCAACAAGGTCGCCGCCTACTACGGCTTCGGCGAACTGCAGCCGGGCAACGTGGTCAAGGTCACCCAGCATGACGGTTCCATCGTCGAGCTGAAGGGCACCAACGTCATCATCGCCGCCGGTTCGGATTCGATCGAACTGCCGTTCGCCAAGTTCGACGGCGAGACCATCGTCGACAACGTCGGCGGCCTGGACTTCACCGAAGTGCCGAACCGCCTGGCCGTGATCGGCGCCGGCGTGATCGGCCTGGAACTTGGCAGCGTGTGGAAGCGCCTGGGCGCTGAAGTCACCATCCTGGAAGCACTGCCGGAGTTCCTGGCCGTGGCCGACGCCGAAGTGGCCAAGACCGCTGCCAAGGAATTCAAGAAGCAGGGCCTGGACATCCGCCTCGGCGCCAAGGTCTCCAAGACCGAGATCACCGGCAAGGGCAAGAAGAAGGAAGTCGTTGTCACCTACACCGACAGCGAAGGCGAAAAGACCCTGACCGTGGACAAGCTGCTGGTGGCCGTTGGCCGTCGCGCCGCCACCAAGGGCCTGCTGGCCGAAGGCACCGGCGTCAAGATCAACGAACGCGGCCAGATCGAAGTCGACGCGCACTGCCACACCGGCGTCAACGGCGTGTGGGCGGTCGGCGACTGCGTGCGCGGCCCGATGCTGGCGCACAAGGGCTTCGAGGAAGGCATCGCGGTGGCTGAGCTGATCGCCGGCCTGCCGGGCCACGTCAACTTCGACACCATCCCGTGGGTCATCTACACCGAGCCGGAACTGGCCTGGGTCGGCAAGACCGAAGCGCAGCTGAAGGCTGAAGGCATTCCGTACAAGGCTGGCAGCTTCCCGTTCGCCGCCAATGGCCGTGCCGTGGCGATGATCGAGCCGGCGGGCTTTGTGAAGATCCTGGCCCATGCCGAAACCGATCGCATCCTCGGCATGCACCTGGTCGGCGCCAACGTCTCCGAACTGGTGCACGAAGGCGTGCTGACCATGGAGTTCAGTGGCTCGGCCGATGACCTGGCCCGCATCTGCCACGCCCACCCGTCGTTGTCGGAAGTGATCCACGACGCAGCAATGGCGGTCAGCAAGCGCGCCATCCACAAGGCGAACTGATCTGCATCATGGTAAGTGCCGACCGTTGGTCGGCACGCGCCTGCAAACGAAAAACCCCGCCTCGGCGGGGTTTTTTGTTGCCCGCAACCCTGCCGGGCAGCTGACGCCCCCACGCTCGGGCTCCCCGCCGGTAGCGGGCTCACGCTGATCCAGACGCACTGCCCGCAACGGCCGTGGCCAGCTCCTGCATGAAGACCTGCGTTGCGCGCGATGCGCGACCCGCCGGCGAACAGACCAGGCCAAACAATCGACGGATGGCCGGCTTCACCGGCAGCACGCGCAGGCCGTGGAGATCGTCCGGCAACGTCGATTCCGGCACCAGCGAGACGCCCAGTCCCTCGCGCGCCAGCACGCACGCGCTGGCCCAGTCGCGCACGGTCACCCGTACGTCGCTCAGCTGTAGACCAGCGTCCGCCATCAGGCGCTGACCGTTCACCGCACAGCCCCCTGTTGCGAGGATGAAGGGTTCGCCCGCCAGCTCGCTCAAGGCCACCCCGCTTTCCGTGGCGCGACGCCCCAGCGGATGCGCCTGCGGCAGCACCGCCATCCACCCATCGCTGCCCAGCATCAACGGGACGCGATCGGCAGCGGGGTTCATCACCACGCCGGCATCGACCGTGCCCGATTCGAGCCAGCGCTCGACCTCCTCGTCCGTACCCTCCACGATCACCACCTCGATGCCCGGGTGGCGGCGCTGGAAATCCCGCAGCAGCGCTGGCAGCACGCTGGAAACGAGTGACGGGAAGGTCGCCAGACGGATGCGTGCGCCACTGAACCCCTGGCTGTCATCGGCCAGCGCACGGATCGCCTGCAGGCCGCCCAGCATGATGCGCGCGTGTTCGATCACCCGCTGCCCGAGCGCGGTGATCTCCACCTGGCGCCGCTCGCGCACGAACACCGCAAACCCCAGGGAGGACTCCAGCTGGGCCAGAGCCTGGCTGGCACCGGACTGGCTGATGCCGACCCGGTCAGCGCCACGCGAGATGGTTCCCTCGTCGGCCACCGCAACCAGCAGGCGCCAGTGGGCAAGATTCATCATGACAGGCAGTAGCCCAGCTTATGGGAGGAAAATCGAAGATTGATTTTACCGGATACAGCTCGCACAGCAGACTGCCTCGTACCGGCTGACCCGGCCGTCCTTTCTCCCTCGAGACCGTCCATGAAGCTGTACTACGCGCCCTACACCTGCTCGCTGTCCCCCCATATCGTGCTGCGAGAGCTCGGCCTGCCCTTTGAGCTGATCAAGGTCGACAATGCCACCAAACAGACCGCCGATGGCCGCGATTTCCGCACCATCAACCGCAAAGGCTATGTCGCGGCGCTGGAGCTGGATGACGGGCAGGTGCTGACCGAAGGCCCGGCCATCGTCCAGTACCTGGCCGACCTGAAACCCGAATGCGCGCTGGCCCCACCCGTCGGCAGCTGGGAGCGGGTGCGACTGCAGGAATGGCTGAACTTCGTAACCAGCGAGATCCACGCCGGCTCGGCGCCGCTGTTCAACGCCGATCTGCCGGAAGCGGCCAAGACCTTCTTCCGGCAGAAGCTGTTCAAGCGTTTCGACCTGCTGCAGGAGACGTTGGCAACGCAGGACTTCCTCATGGGACCAGACTTCAGCGTCGCCGATGCCTACCTTTTCACGGTGCTTGGCTGGTGCCGCTTCTTCTCCATCGATCTGGCGGCGTGGCCGGCGCTGCCTGCCTATGCCCGCAGGATCAACGCACGACCGGCCGTGCAGGCGGCGCTGCGCGCAGAGGCAGCGTGATGCGGAGCCGAGCACAGGCTTGGCTCTACACCTTTCCAGCCGGCTTCTTTGGTGGATCCTCACAGACCCGGTGCTGCACCACCGTCTCGCCGACCTTCCATTCCTTCGTGACCCGGCAGCGCTCCTTGGCTTTCTGCACAGAGACCGCGGCAGCGTTCGCCTCGTCAGCCGCAGCAGTCTGCTGGCGTTCCAGCCACACCGAGGGCGGCGTTGGAGGTGTGGCCAGTACCGGCCCCGCAAGCAGGACCAGACCCACCAGCAGCACCGTCCTCATGCAGCCACCGCTCTGCCACCGAGCAGGCGCGCCGGCAGCATGAACAGCGCGCGCAGGAAGGCGAACAGCGCCGAGAAGGTGACGCCGACCAGGCGGAACGGCAGGCTCAGCAGCCACACGAACGGCCAGGCGATCAGGGCGAGAATCGCCAGCGGCCAGCACAGCACGAACAGCAGGCACCACACACCGAGTGCGAACAGGGTCTTCATCACGGTCTCCTTGGGGCGGCACCTTGCCGCCTGCGGACACCTTGGCGCCCCACCCTGGCCGCCCGCAAACGGTTTGCGACGAAACCCGGGCTGGGAGCGATGAAACCGATGGTGGGGAAACCGGAGATTCAGGAGGTTGCCGGCCAGCGGCCGGCACTACCGAACGGATTCACACCGGGACTGCGCCCGGGCGGCCGTGGGTCACCTGGAAACGCGCCGCTGTACGCACCGGCGCATCGGCGCGCAGCACGCTGTCGGCGAAGCGCAGTTCGGCATCCACGGTCTGCCGGTTCAGCTGCAGCTTCCACCAGCCACGGCGGTCGCCGTCGAAATAGCGGATATGCGGGTTCTGCGGAATCGACGGACCGTAGTACGGGCCATAGGGCGTATCGTCGCCGCCACTGCTGATTGCCGGCGCGATGAACTCGGTGGCCACCACCGGGGCATCGGCTGTGTCGAAATCCAGCTTCAGGTCGTTGACGAAGGTGGAATGCCAGTCACCACCGAGCACGATGGCATTGCCCTGCCCGCCCGCCTGCAGGGCCTGCAGCAGCCGGTTACGTGCGACGGGATAGCCATCCCAGGCGTCGTTCCAGAAGCGCTCGCGCGACGTGCCGCCGTCCAGCCGCAGCTGTGCCATCAGCAGCTGCTGCACCACCACGTTCCAGCGCGTGCCCTGCGCGGCCGCCATCGACTGCGCGAACCACGCTTCCTGACCCGTGCCGAGCATGCTCATGCGCGGGTCCAGTGCAGCATCACAGCGCGGCGACTCGCCCACGCCACAGGGATTGGCCGGGCGGAACTGGCGGCAATCGAGCAGGGTCAGCTGTGCCAGATCGCCATAGCGCAGCCGCCGATGTACGCGCAGGCCGCCATTGCCTGCAGGCGTGCTGCGCATCGGCAGGTGCTCGTAGAACGCACGGTAGGCCGCCGCACGACGCACGATGAAGTCCTCGATCGACACGCCGGGCTTCTCCGGATGGACACCGGAGTAATCGTTCTGCACTTCATGGTCGTCCCAGATCACTGCGAACGCATGTGCGGCGTGCGCAGCCTGCAGATCCGGATCGAGCTTGTACAGCGCGTACTGGTCACGGTAGCGCTCCAGGCTGACCGTCTCGCCGCTGAAGCGCTCGGCATCCAGCGTGCGCCCGCGTGCGTTCTGCAGCGGGCTGTATTCGTACAGGTAGTCACCGGCATGCAGCACCAGGTCGACGTCACTCTGCGCGATGTCGCGCAGCACCGGGTAGTAGCCACTGTTCCAGGCCTGGCAGGTGCACAGCGCCAACCGCAGCTGCTGCAGCTGCATGTCCGCCAGCGGCGCGGTGCGGAAATGGCCGACCGCGCTTTCCTCATCGCCATCGCAGGAGAAGCGGTAGTAGTAGTCGCGGCCTGGGCGCAGGCCGTTGACTTCCACATGCACCGAGTGGGCCAGCTCGGGCACCGCGGCAGCAACGCCGCGCTGCACCAGCCGGCGCATGCCCGGGTCCTCAGCCACGAACCAGCGTACCGGCACCGCCCGCGATGGCATGCCACCGCCGTTGAGCGGGTCCGGGGCCAGCCGCGTCCACAACACCGCACCCTGCGGATCCGGATCACCGGCGGCGACACCGAGGGTGAACGGATCACGCCCCATCCGCGGCCGTGGGCCGGCCGTGGCCAGCCCGGGCATCGCCGCCAGTGCGATCGCCGCCCCTGTGCCCTGCCACGCCATACGCAGCAGGCGACGACGGCTTTCCGGATCCACAGGCCCGCGCATCAGAAGTGCACGGTAGCGGTGGCCATCACCTGGCGCGGCGCACCGACCTGCATGGTCGCCAGGCTGCGGGTCGGATCGGCGGCGTAGGTGCCGTTGGTGTTGATCGAGGACAGGTAACGCTTGTCGGTCAAGTTGGTCAGGTTCAGTGCAACGGTCAGATTCTGTGCCGGGCCGAGCTTGCCGAAGTCATAGGCCACCGAGGCGTTGACCAGCCAGTAGCTCGGCACCGACACATCGTTGGTATAGGTCACGTAACGCTTGCCGACGTGGTTGGCGGCCAGCCGCAGGTCCCACGGGCCCGGGGTCCAGGCCAGGGTGCTGGCGAACATCCATTCCGGCGTGTCGACGGTCTTCTTGCCACGGGTCGGCACCACGCCGTTGTTCACGTAATCGTTGTCGTAGGTGCTGTCATTCCAGGACAGCGCATTGGACCAGGTCAGGTCCTGCATCGGCTTCAGCTGCAGGGTCGCCTCGGCGCCGCGGCTGGTCACCGAACCGACGTTGGAGAACAGTGCCGGGCAACCGAGGATGCCCACGCACTGCGCGATGGCCAGCAGGCGGTTGTCGAACTTCACGTCATACACCGCCACCGAGGCTTCATAGCCCTGGCCATAGCCGCGCCAGCCCAGTTCGATGGTGCGCGACTGTTCCGGCTTCAGGCTCTTCGCGCTGGCATCGAAGGCGGCCTGCGGCACGTTGAACGGGCTGCCCACGCCCAGCGCGTACGCGGCCACGTTCTTGGCGAACGAACCGAAGATCTCATTGCCTTCGTTGAGCTTGAAGTTGAAGCCGGCCTGCGGCAGCAGGCCCTTCTTCGAGGTCAGGCTGCTGTTGTTGGCGTAGCTGCCCAGCGGCGTGCGCACGCTGGTGCGGGTGTGCGGCGACTTGGCGCCGATGTCGATGGTCAGGCGGTCGTCGAACAGGCGGAAGCGGTCCTGCACGTAGAACTGGCGGGTGATGGTGGTGTAGCGCTGGTGCCACACGCGCTGGTCCGGGTTGCGCAGGAAGAAATCGTCGGTGATCGGGCCGTCGATGTAGTAGAAGTTGCGCTGCACGCTATGACCGTTGTCCTCGTACCAGAGACCGGCCTCCAATTCATGGCCACCGACGTTCCAGGTGAACGCCGAGGTCACGCCGGTGCGGTCGATCGCGTACTCGGTGGTGCGGATCGAGATCGGGATCTCGCGGCTGGTACCCGGGTTGGACGGATTGGACGGGCTGAACCAGTGGCCCTGGCCACGGTTGCTGTGGTTATAGACGTTGACCTTCAAACGCATCGACTCGTTCAGGCCGAAATCGCCGGCGATGCTGGACAGGTCGTCATTGCGCAGGCCGTGACCGGAGTAATACGCGTCCCACGGGCTGTTGACGCCGCCGCTGAATTTTCCGCGTGCTGCGGCCACGGCACGATCCCAGTCCGGCGCGTAGTTGTCCCAGTCCCAGCCGAGGCGATCGATCATCTCCAGCGACAGGTCCTGATAATCGGCCTCGACGCGGCGCGAGGCGTTGAACAGCGCGGTGATCTTGCTGTCCGTTCCGAAGTTGTAGGTGGCCTTGCCGTTGAACTGCTTCAGCTCCTGCGAGCCCTTGCCCTTCCACTTGTCACCTTCCGAATACACGCCGGACAGGTAGGCAGCAAAGCCCTGGTGATCGCCGGTCTCCAGGCGTGCATAGCTGCGGCGTGCGCTGTCACTGCCAAAGCTCTGTGCCAGCACGACCCCATATTCGGTGGACGGATCGATCGAGTAGAACTGGAACACACCGCCGAGGTTGCTGGTGGACGGCGTACCCAGTGCGCCGATGCCGGTGGACACTTCGGCACCGCCCAGGTTCTCGCTGATCACCGCGCGGCTGATGTGCAGGCCGTTGCTGTTGCCGTAGGCCATGTTGCCCAGCGGGATGCCATCGAGGGTGTAGCCCAGGCGGTTCTGGTTGAAACCACGCAGGCTGATGGTGGTGGACCATTCGTAGGCGCCGGTGGCATCGGCCGATTCGAAATGCACGCCCGGCTTGGTCGCAAGCAGCTTCAGCGGATTGGCACCCGGCGGCAGGATCTTCATGTCCTCGGCGGTCACGCGCTGCACCTGGCGGGCTTCGCCGCGGCCGATTACCGAGATCGAATCGAGGGTGGTGGCCGACTGCGCGTCCGTCGCGGGGGCGGTTTCAGCGATAGCCAGCGACGGCAGCGAAGCACAGACCAGCAGGGCCAGCAGATTGCGGCGGAGCGGAGCGTGGGACGACATGGGGGCGGATTCCTCGGGCACGCTGGACGCCGAAGGGCGGCGTCGAAGGGCAGCAGCGGCGGAATCGTAGAAGCGTCGCGTTACATGTCATTTACACGCCACATACGGACGTTCGGTGTTTCGAATGGTTTGCCGGCCATGGGTGGTTGCCGGCCAGCGGCCGGCACCACGGTTATTCGAATGAACCGACCGAATCGTGGGCCAGGTTGTCGAAGCGGGTGTACTCGCCGAAGAACTTCAGCTTGCACGAGCCGGTCGGGCCACCACGGTGCTTGCCGATGATGATCTCGGCCAGGCCCTTGTCCGGCGAATTTTCCTTGTTGTAGTAATCATCGCGGTAGATGAAGACGATCATGTCCGCATCCTGCTCGATTGCGCCCGATTCGCGAAGGTCGGCCATCACCGGACGCTTGTCGGTACGTGTTTCCAGCGAGCGGTTGAGCTGCGACAGCGCGATCACCGGCACGTGCAGTTCCTTGGCCAGGCCCTTCAGCGAACGCGAGATCTCCGAGATTTCCGTCGCACGGTTTTCGCTGTTGCCCGGCACGCTCATCAGCTGCAGGTAGTCGATCACCACCAGGCCCAGGTCATGTTCGCGCTTGAGGCGGCGGCACTTGGAACGCAGCACTTCAGGCGACACGCCGGGCGTGTCGTCGATGAAGATCTTGGTTTCCTTCAGCATCTTGATCGCGCTGGTGACGCGGCTCCAGTCCTCGTCTTCCAGCTGGCCGGTACGCAGGCGCTGCGCGTTGATGCGGCCGTTGGAGGAAATCAGGCGCATCGCCAGCTGCGATGCCGACATTTCCATCGAGAACACCGCCACGCCCTTCTTCGATTTGATCGCCGCGTATTCGGCAATGTTCAGCGCGAAGGTGGTCTTGCCCATGGCCGGGCGCGCGGCAAGGATGATCAGGTCGGTCGGCTGCAGGCCGGAGGTCATCGCATCGAAATCGTTGTAGCCGGTCGGCAGGCCGGTGATGTTGCCGCCGTTCTCGAAGCGGCTGCGCAGCTCTTCGAAGGCATCCTTCAGTGCACCGGGCATTGCCACGAAATCGGTACGGCCGCGTGCGCCCTGTTCGGCGATGGCGAACACGCTCTTTTCCGCCGATGCCAGCAGCTCGCTGCTCTCGCGGCCCTCGGGCTGGAAACCATCGTTGACGATGTCGGTGCCCACCTGGATCAGCTGCCGCAGCACCGCCTTGTCACGCACGATCTCGGCGTAGGCCACAATGTTGGCCGCCGAAGGCGTGGTACTGGCCAGCTCGATCAGGTAAGCGCCATCGCCCACCAGTTCCATCTTGCCCTGCGATTCGAACCATTCGCCCAGGGTCACCGCATCGAACGGCCGCTCGCGCTCGGACAGCTCGCGGATCGCGCGATAGATCATCTGATGGTCGCGGCGGTAGAAATCGCCTTCGGTCAGCTGGTCGTTGACCCGGTCATAGGCCTCCGGGGCCAGCATCAGGCCACCCAGCACCGCCTGCTCGGCTTCCACCGAATGGGGCGGCACCCGCAACTGGTCGATGCGCGACTCGTCGCGATCACGATCGCGATCGAAGCCATCACCGCGCTCTCTGCGGTTGGAACGGAAGCCGGGACGAGCGGACATGCTGCGGTGTTTCCTGCAAAAGTGGGCCAGACGAGTGTAGGCATGCGCCGACCCCGGCGGCCATGGACAAGCCTGTGGATAAGCCGTGGAGAAACGGGGGATATCCGCCGGTGCCTGGCCAGATTGGCGTGGGGGCGTCGCACTACCTGCGACGGGCGCCGTTGCGGCACCCGAGCAGGCATTATCGCAGATGGGGGTGGCAACCGCTGGCGTCAATCGCCCTTGACGTGAACCGCGATCAGCGCCAGGAACCGGTCCACATAGCCCTGCAGGAATTTCTGCGTGCCTTCGTTGTGGACCGTGCCATCGGCGTCGATCAGGCCGTCCTTGAAATGAATGAACGCCTCGGGCTGGCCGAGCACGTGCATGTCCAGGAAGGCCAGGCTGTTGCGCAGGTGCTGCTGGGCCACGGCGGTGCCGATCTGGCCGATGGAGGCGCCGATCACCGCCGCCGGTTTTCCGGCAAACGCGCTGTCACCGTACGGGCGCGAGCCGATATCGATGGCGTTCTTCAGCACGCCCGGCACCGATCGGTTGTATTCCGGGGTCACGAACAGCACCGCATCGGCGGCACGGACCTGGTCCTTCAGCCGGGTACCCTGCGCCGGATAGTGGCCATCGAAGTCCTGGTCATATAGCGGCAGGTCACCGATCTGCACGTACTGGAAGCGCGCACGGTCACCGGCAATCTTCTCCAGCGCATGGGCCAGTTTGCGGTTGCAGGAATCCTTGCGCAGGCTGCCGACGAACACGGCGATGGTGGGGACGGACATCGGGACATACTCCTCACGGTGCGGGAGGCCCAGCCTAGACGCCGGGCCCTTGCATGCCGGTGAAGATCAGCCGCCGGTCACGCCCGCGCGCACCTGCCGCCAATGCGCCTGCCAGGCCTGGAACATCAGCACGTTCCACAGATGGGTATGCCACTTGCGTTGGCCGCCGAGGAACTGCTGCCACAGCGGCTGTACCGCGGCCGCCGACAGCACGCCCTCCTGCTCCAGCCGCGCGGGCTGCAGCAGGTCTTCCGCCCATGGCCGCAAGTCGCCCTTCAGCCAGTCACTGACCGGCGCGCCGAAGCCACGCTTGGGCCGGTGCACCATCGACTGCGGCACATAACGGCCCAGCACACGCTTGAGCAGCACCTTGCTGGTGGTTTCGCTGCGTTTGAAGCCCAGCGGCAGCGACCAGGCGAACTCGGCCACGCGTGAATCCAGCAGCGGCGCGCGTGCTTCCAGGCTGACCGCCATCGAGGTGCGGTCGACCTTGCACAGCAGGTCATCCGGCAGGTAGGTCACGTAATCGGCCAGCATCATCGCGTCGGCCGGTGTGCCGGCACCGTGCAACGGATCGGCCAGGTCATAGAAGCTGCCCGCGGCCTGCGCTCCGGGCACTGCCGCCGTCGGATCGCGCCAACGCGAGATGCGATTGCGGTACACGTCACCGATGCCACGCGCGCCGGACTCGGCCAACAGCGCGGCCAGGCCGCCGGTACGCGAAGCCTCGCCCTGCTGCTGGGAGCGCGCGCCCATCCAGCGCCGCAGCGGCCCCGGCACGCGGCCCAGCATCTGCCAGTTGCGCAGCGCGCGCACATAGCGGGTATAGCCGAAGAACAGCTCGTCGCCGCCATCGCCGGACAGCGCGACGGTCACGCCCTGCCGCGCCAGACGGGCGACCAGCGCGGTCGGCACCTGCGAGGCATCGGCGAAGGGTTCGTCGAACATCGCCGGCAACTGCGGCACCACCGCCAATGCATCGGCACCGCTGACGTAGAGTTCGGTGTGGTCACAGCCCAGATGCGCAGCCAGTTCCCTGGCCAGCGGCGCCTCGTCGTGGCCCGAACCGGTGAAGCCGATACTGAAGCTGTGTACCGGCTGACCGCTCTGTGCCTGCATCAGCGCAGCCACCAGCGACGAATCGGTGCCGCCGGACAGGAACACGCCCACCGGCACGTCGGCCACCATGCGCAGCGCCACCGCATCGCGCAGCAGCCCGTCCAGCTGTTCCTCGGCGTCCTCGATACGGCCCTGGAACGGCGCGGCCAGCGCCGCCTGCATGCGTGCACGCGCATCCCAATACGGGCGTTGCGCCTGTTCCGGGCGGTGCGCCGATGCACCCGCCGCTACGGCTTCGGCATCCAGGCGCAGCACGCGGCCCGGCATCAGCTTGTAGCAGCGCTGGTGGATGCTGTGCGGGGCCGGAATGTAGTCCAACCGCAGCAACAGGGTCAGTGCGTCGCGGTCGATGTCGTTGTCGAAGGCCGGGTGCTGCCACAGCGCCTTCAGTTCGGAACCAAACACCAGGGTGTCACCGGCCCAGCCGTAGTACAGCGGCTTCTTGCCAACGCGATCGCGGGCCAGCCACAGGCACTGCTGCTGGCGGTCCCACAGCGCGATGGCGAACATGCCGTTGCAGCGCTGCAGGGTGTCCTCGATGCCCCACTGCAGGATCGCTGCCAGCAGCACTTCGGTGTCGGAGTGGCCACGGAAGGCATGCCCCAACGGCTCCAGTTCGGCACGCAGGGCGGCGAAGTTGTAGACCTCGCCGTTGTAGGCCATCACGTAGCGACCATCGGACGAGGCCATCGGCTGGTGGCCCAGCGGCGACAGGTCGAGAATGCTCAGCCGACGGTGCGCCAGCGCAATGCCTGCCCCGGCATCGACCCAGCGCCCGCCATCATCCGGCCCGCGGTGGTGCAGCGCCTCGCCCATGGCCAGGACCTGCGCCTGCAGCACCTCGGCCGACGCCACCGGCGCCGGCAACAACATTCCCGCCAATCCACACATGCATCAAGGTTCCTGCGCCAGTTCAAGGGCGGCGCCAATCACCGCATTGTCGCTTGGAAGCCCGAACATTGCTGCCCCCGCCAACGGGGTATAGGTATCGGCACCGCAGACCCGGCGCAGCGGCAGGTGGCCGAAGCCGGCCTCGACCAGTGCGGTGACCACGCCCTCGCCTACCCCGCCACTATGACGGCCCTCGTCCAGCACCAGCACCCGCCGTGCGCTGGCGGCCTGCGCGGCGATGAACCCGGCATCCAGCGGCACCAGCCAACGCAGGTCGACCACCCGCACCTGCCAGCCCAGCTGCTGCTCGATGGCCCGTGCCGCACGCAGCGCCATCGGCACGCCGTTGCCATAGGTGTAGACCACCAGGTCGCCGGCCTCCGGCGCATAGACCCGCCCTTCGCCCGGTACCAGGGCCTGGCCCTGGGCCGGGTAGTCGAACAGCCACTGGCCATCGCCCGGCGCATGCAGGTCCTTGCTCATGTACAGCGCGATCGGCTCCAGGAACACCGCCACACGTCCATCCACCCGGGCCAGCGCCGCCAGCGTACGCAGCATCATCACCGCATCGTCGCCGCGCGACGGGCAGCCGACCACCAGGCCGGGAATGTCGCGCAGAGCCGTGATCGAATTGTCGTTGTGGAAGTGACCACCGAAGCCCTTCTGGTAGCCCAGCCCGGCCACCCGCACCAGCATCGGGTTGCGGTACTGGTCGTTGGAGAAGAACTGCAGCGAACACGCTTCGCCGCGCACCTGGTCGATGGCGTTGTGCAGGTAGGCCAGGTACTGGATCTCCGGAATCGGCAGCATGCCCATGTTGGCCAGGCCCTGCGCCATGCCCAGGATCATGGTTTCGTCCAGCAGGGTGTTGAACACCCGGCATGGGCCGAAGCGGCGCAGCAGGTCCTTGGTGACGGTGTAGACGCCGCCCTTCTGCGCAACGTCCTCGCCGAACAACAGGCTCTGCGGATACTTCGCCAGCAGTTCCTGCAGGCCGTGGTTGATCTGGATGGCGAGGTGCCGTGGTGCCTGACGCTCAGGCAGCGCCTCCGCAGCGCCATACAGCGCTTCGCGCGTCTCGGCGGGCACCTCGCGCCGTGCTTCGGCCTGCACCGCTGCCGGCGTGTACGGCGCCAGCGGCGCCATCACCTCCTGCAGCGACTGCAGCGTCGGGCGGCCTTCGGCATCCGCCGCCGCGGCCATGCAGCGCGCGCGCATC
Source organism: Nocardiopsis yanglingensis (assembly GCF_045809185.1). Lineage (NCBI taxonomy): Bacteria > Bacillati > Actinomycetota > Actinomycetes > Streptosporangiales > Nocardiopsidaceae > Nocardiopsis > Nocardiopsis yanglingensis. The sequence goes on from NZ_JBJNRH010000001.1 coordinate 409,688, forward strand.
GTCTCGTAGGCCACCTCGATGGCGGCCGCATCCATCCAACCCGATTCCATCGCGATCTGTGCCGAGCGCAGCAGCGGATCCTGCGCCTCGGCCGCGCACAGCTCCGGCAGCGCGCGCCATTCCACCTCGAAGTCGGTGCCGGCGTGCCCCATCAGGCGCGTGGTGCGCAGATGCAGGAACGTCGGCCGCCGCGTGCGCCGGCAGTGTTCCACCGCGGCCTGCACCTGTGCATGTCCGGTGGCCAGGTCCAGACCATCGGCGAAGAAATAGTCGAGCCCCGGCTGGCGGCTGAAGCGCTCGGCAATCCAGCCTTCCGGCGTCTTCACCGAAATGCCCAGCCCGTTGTCCTCGCAGACGAACAGGATCGGTGCCGGCAGCTTCTGGTAGGCCGACCACATCGCGGTATTGAACGCGGTCTGCGCGGCGGCGTGGTTGGCCGAGGCATCACCGAACGAGCACAGCACGATGCTGTCGGTGGGAATCGGCAGCGCCTGCCCCAGCCGCTTGCCACTCTCGATGGCCAGCGCGGTACCCAGCGCCTTCGGCAGGTGCGACGCGATGGTCGAGGTCTGCGGCAACACCCACAATGGCTTGCTGCCCCACACCTTGTGGCGGCCACCGCTGGCCGGATCATCGGCGCTGGCGGCGAAGGACAGTGCGGCATCGCGCAGCGGATCGATGCCCGGCACCTGGCGCGAACGCTCGGCCATGAAGGCACCAGAGCGATAGTGCAGGAAGGCTGGATCGGTATGCCGGCAGGCCCGCGCCAGCAGCGCGTTGCCTTCATGGCCGGAGGAACCGATGGTGTAGAAGACCTTGTTCTGCACGCGCAGCACGCGTGCCATCAGGTCCAACTGGCGGCTGGCCAGCTGCGAATCGAACAGCTCGCCAAACGCGGCGGCAGTGAGCGTGCTGCCCGGCAGGATCGGCGCATCCGGTGCCGGGCGCGGGCGCGGGGTGCCGCGCCAGCCACGCACCGCATCGAGGAAGTTGACGTCGCACACTTCGGCGCGGTTGAGCACGCGCATGCGTGCGGGAATCGGATCTGGAACCACAGCGAACATCGAACACCCTCCGTGTCGTTGTTGCATTCCGCCGGACATGGCCCGGCGCTACCCTGTGGGGGTCACCCTGGTGAGAGTCAGGCAGCCTCGAATCGCGAGCGCACTTCGGCAGTCACCGCCGGCATCGGCAGGAAGCGCGCTTGTTCACGCACGCGCTGCAGCCAGCCACGCACTTCCGGGAATGGCTGCAGGCTGATTCCGCCCTCGCCTGCGACGTCGGTGTAGGCGAACAGCGCGATATCGGCGATGCCATATCCGCTGCCGGTGAACCACTGCGCTTCGCGCAGATGTTGCTCCATTACTGCCAGCGCGGTAGCGGCGCGCTCGTGCAGGCGTGGCAGTTCGGCGCGGCGGGGTGAATCAGCTGGGGTCCAGCCACGGATGAAGCGCGCCACTGCCACGCAGGGCTCGTGCGTGTACTGCTCGAAGAACATCCAGCTCAACGCCTGCGCGCGCTCCCAGCCATCGGTGGGCAGGTACGGCGTGCCTTCGGCCAGCCAGAACAGGATCGCGTTGGATTCGGTCAGCACGCGGCCATCGTCGCGAACGATCAGCGGCACCTTGGCATTCGGGTTGAGCGCCAGGAATTCGGGGGTATGGGTCTGGCCGTGGGCGCTGTCCACTTCCACCCAGCGGTAACGGCTGCCGAGCTGCTCCAGCAGCAGGCGGACCTTGTGGCAATTGCCCGAGACCGACATGCCATGCACCGTCAGCGGGACGCGCTCTTCCACCATTGCCTGCTCCATCACATCCGGCCGGCGGCCGGCTGCGTGCAGTCTGGCAAGCGCGTCTGTGAATGCCAAGCGCGGGTGCAGCATGGCAACACGGTAGTGGCGGGGGGGGGGCGGGCCGCCCCCCCCCCCCCCCCCCCCCCCGGGGCCCCCCCCCCCCCGCCCCACCCCGCCCCCCG
>NZ_JBJNRH010000001.1:411671-544736 GCF_045809185.1 Nocardiopsis yanglingensis
GGGTGACCTCTCTCCACCGTGCTTGGGGCCGCCGGGGGGCCCGGTGCCCCCCCCCCCCCCCCCCCGGGGGGCCCCCCCCCCCCCCCGCCACTACCGGGCAAGGCTCAGCGCGCGCGCTGCCGCCACTGATCGCGCGACTGGCCCCAGATCTGCATCGGCTTGTCGTTGTACGGCGCTGGCAACTCCCCCATCCGCAGCAGCGTGCTGCCGAGCTTGCGCGCGACCGCCCGCGAGTTGTCGTTGTTCTCGGCGATGGTATGAATCACCTCGTCCCATCCGAGCGTGTCGAATGCCCAATCGATCGCGGCGACTGCGGCTTCCGGCGCATAGCCCCGGCCCCAGCTGGCATGGCGGATGCCCCAGCCGACCTCGGTACCGGGCCAGTCCTGCGGTTGCCAGGGCCCCATCCGCCCGATCCAGTCACCGCTGGACTTCTCGATCACACTGAACATCGAGAAGCCGAACAGCTGCCAGGCGCCCGCCAGGCTGCAGAAGCCGCGCCAGGCCACCGACGGCGGCTGCACGCCACCGAGGGTGCGCATCGTTTCCTCGTCGGCGCAGAACGCGAGATACGGTTCGTAGTCCTCGCGCAACAGCGGGCGCAGGATCAGGCGCTCGGTTTCGATGCGCAGGTCGAAGATGCTCATGCCGGCTCCATGTCGAAGGAAGCGTCCATGATGGTGGATTAGAGCCCCGCGCGGATGAATTTCGCGGGCTGCAACGAAACGGGCCGGCATAAGCCGGCCCGTCAGGTACTGCATGCTGCGTCTGGATTACTGGCGCGTGCCAGCCGCCGTGGCACCGGCAGCAGCGGTCTGCGTGACCAGCTGGCCGTCGACCACCGGCAGGCGATCGCTGGCCGGCTTGTTGTCCATGCGCACGGTCTTCTCGGCGCCATCGTAGCGGTAGGTCACGTTGTAACCCTTGACCACATCGGTATTGCCCATGGCGATGCGGTTACCCGGCTTGCTGGCCATGCGCATGGTGCCGGTGGTGCCGTCCTCGTTGCGGTAGGTCACGTTGTAGCCGGTGACGCGGCTCGACTCGGAGGTCGCGGTCTCGGTGTGGCACTGGCGCTCGGTGCGGTTGACCACGCGGCCCCCCACATGGCGCTTGTCGATCTGGTTGCCGATGAAGCCACCGGCCACCGCGCCGGCTGCAGTCGCGGCCTTCTTGCCATTGCCGCCGCCGACCTGGTTGCCCAGCAGGCCACCCACCACAGCACCGACCACGGTGCCGCCGACATTGCCGTCACGCTCCGGCAGGCGCTCCTGCACCGTCACGTCCTGGCAGACCTCATGCGGGGTCTGGGTGGTGGAGGTCTCACGCACCGCATCGGTGCCAATCACGGTGGCATATGCCTTCTGCTTCTCGGTGATCGGGTCGACCTTCAGCACGTCGGCATATTCCAGGCCGCGCGGTGCGGTCGGATCCAGCGTGTCACCACGTGCGCCATCGTCGGCGGCGTTGCCGTCGACCAGGCGCGATTCACCATTGGGGGTTCCGGCGCTGATGGAATCGGGCGATTTGTCGCCACTCTTCATGAAGGCGGCGGTGGCGATGCCACCGACCAGCAGCGCGCCCGCTGCGACCAGGACAGTTGTAGTTGTGCTTTTCATGACCTGCTCCTTGCGGACCATCCGCAACGTTCTCGGGCCAGATTGCAGCATGCGCTGCCTGAACGGAATCTCCACATTTCCTGCTCATTGCTGTAACCCATTCAGCATCGGGAAATGCTGGGCCCGTGGTAGCGTTTGCATATTCCCCACGAGGATTCCCGCCATGGCCAACCCGATGCTGCTGCCGGTACTGCAATGGGCGCGCCGGCTGCGCTACCCCACGCTGTTCAAGCTCACCGCCGGCCTGTTCGCGCTGACCCTGTTCATCCCGGACCCGATTCCGTTCGTCGATGAGCTGGTGCTGGGCTTCGGCACCCTGCTGCTGGCCAACTGGAAGCGCCGTAACGCCGCGACGCCGCCGCCGCCGTTGGAACAGCGTTGAGCGTGCTGGTCGACAGCCATTGCCACCTCGATGCCGGCGAGTTCGACAATGACCGCGCCGCCGTGATCGCACGCGCGCAGGCCGCTGGCGTGCGCCTGCAGGTGGTGCCGGCGGTGACCGCGGCCAGCTGGCCGAAGCTGCGTGAGGTCTGCCAGCAGGCGCCGGGACTGTACCCGGCCTACGGCCTGCACCCGATGTTCCTGGCCGAGCACCAGCCCGGCCACCTGCCGCTGCTGCGCGAGTGGATCGAGCGCGAACGCCCCTGCGCGATCGGCGAATGCGGCCTGGACTTCTTTGTCGAAGGCCTGGATGCAGAGACACAGCAGGCGTACTTCATCGGTCAGCTGGAACTGGCCCATGAGTTCGAACTGCCGGTGATCGTGCATGCACGGCGTGCGGTGGATGCGGTGATCGCCGCGATCCGTCGCGTCGGCGGCCTGCGCGGCGTGGTGCACAGCTTTTCCGGCAGTCCGGAACAGGCAGCGCAACTGCACAGGCAGGGCTTCCTGCTCGGGCTCGGCGGCCCGTTGACCTACGAACGCGCGCAGCGCCTGCAGCGGCTGGTGCGCGAAATGCCGCTGGAACAACTGCTGCTGGAGACGGACGCGCCCGACCAGCCTGACGCCGGCATCCGCGGCCAGCGCAACGAACCGGCACGGCTGGCGGTCATCGCCCGCCACGTGGCCGCGCTGCGTGGGATGGAGCTGGATGCCGTGGCCCAGGCTACGACGGAGAATGCGCGGCGGCTGTTCGCGCTGCCGGCAATGTAGCGGTAGGTGCCGGCCGCTGGCCGGCATCTGCGCTGATTCAAGCATTCCGGAGTTGCCGGCCAACGACCGGCACTACCGTCACGCGTCGGCGTGATCCTCGACCACTTCGGCCTTCACCTTCTTCGGCTCCAGCAGCATCTCCAGCGCCTTGCCAACCGCCGCGAAGGCGAACGCGCCGGTGATGTGGGTTGCAGCGCCCAGGCCGGCGCCACAGTCCAGCTTCAACGCCGCATCAGCGCCCAGGTTCGGACGGATGCCGCAGACGCTGCCATCGGCCTGCGGGTACTTCACATTCTCCAGCGAATACACCGCCGGCACGCCGAAATAGCGCTTGGCGTTCTTCGGGAAGTTGAACTCGCTGCGCAGCTTCTTGCGGATCAGCGCCAGCATGGCGTCGTGCTCGGTGCGCGAGACATCGCGGATGCGCACCAGGGTCGGGTCGGTACGGCCACCGGCAGCGCCAACGGTCAGCAACGGCAGCTTGCGGCGGCGGCACCAGGCGATCGTCTCCACCTTGACCCGGAAGCTGTCGCAGGCATCGATCACCAGATCGAAGCCACGCTCCAGCAGTTCGGCCATGTTGGACACGGTCAGGAACGCCTGCACGGCATCGACCTCGATATCCGGATTGATCGCACGGCAACGCTCGGCCATCGCCTCGGCCTTGTTGCGGCCGTAGTTGCCTTCCATCGCCGGCAGCTGCCGGTTGGTGTTGGACACGCAGATGTCATCGGCATCGATCAGGGTCAGGTGGCCGACCGCCGAGCGCGCCAGCGCCTCCACCACCCACGAGCCGACGCCGCCCATGCCCACCACCGCCACGCGGCTGCCCTGCAGGCGCTCGAGCGCACCCACGCCATACAGCCGTTCGATGCCGGCGAAGCGTTGTTTGACCTGTTCGTTCATCCGGCTATTTTAACGTGCAGGCGCCGGCGCCTACAGCGCACCGGCATCGAACCCACCGTTGCACGCCCGGAGAGCCCGCCATGAACGCCAGCCCGCCCCGCCGCCCGTCCACCGCCTACCGCTACCTGTTCGTGCTGTGCCTGGGCCTGCTGATCGGCCTGATCGCCACGGTCATGGTGGGCCGCGCCCTGCAGGCGCGCCGTGACCCGTTCCCGGACAGCCTGATGCAGGTGATGCAGCGGCAGTCACAGCTGCTGCAGCAGGCCCAGCAGCAGAACCGCTGCAGCCTGGCCGACAGCGTGCCGCGCCTGCAGGCCATACGCCTGCTGTCCAATGACCTGGATCTGGCCTTTCCCGGGCTGAAGGACAACGCGCAGTTCCAGCAGCACGCCAGCCAGCTGCGCGGCAACCTCAACGCCGCCCTGGCGGCTCCGCCCAGCGACTGCAAGGCGCTGGCGCAGGTGGTGGAAACGGTGCAGGCCGACTGCCGCGCCTGCCACCAGGACTTCCGCTGAGCCGCATTCATCCTGCAGCCGGGCAAGGCACGCACGGTTGGCGCGTCGTTCACGTTCGAAAGGAGAGGATTCGTCCACCCTGCTGCATGACGCAGTACCACCCCAGACACCCGCCTTCACGGCCAGGAGACGCCCCATGAAGATCCAGCTCATTGCCGCCAGCGCCATCGCTACCCTCGCCCTGGCAGGCTGTGCCACCTCGCCCGGCTACGGCGGTGGTGGTTACAACAACGGCTACAACAATGGCGGCTACGGCAACAATGGTGGCTACAACCAGGGCCGCTGCGCCGACTGCGGCATCGTCACCCGCATCAACACCGTGCAGTCCGGCCGTACCGCCCCCAGCGCTACCGGCGCCATCCTCGGCGGCATCGTCGGCGCCGTAGCCGGCCATGAGATCTCCGACCACACCGGTGGCAGCCGCGGCAACAAGAACATCGCCGCTGCTGCAGGCGCGGTTGGTGGCGCACTGGCCGGCAACCAGATCCAGAAGAACGTGACCAGCGATACCTACGACATCAGCGTGCGCATGGACGATGGCCGCACCATCGTGGTCAACCAGCGTGACCTCGGCGGCATCCGCGAGAACACCTACGTGCGCGTGGTCAACGGCAAGGTCATCCTGCGCTGATCCGCACCGGGCCATGCGCAAAGAAAAAGGCCCGCTTGCGCGGGCCTTTTTCATGCCGACAGGCGGCGGGTATTACACCGGCTGCACCTTGTCAGCCTGCAGACCCTTCTGGCCCTGCACGACTTCGAAGCTCACAGTCTGGCCTTCCTTGAGGCTCTTGAAGCCCTGGGTCTCGATGGCGCGGAAGTGCACGAACACGTCCTCGCCATTCTGCCGGCTGATGAAGCCGAAGCCCTTCGCATCATTGAACCACTTTACGGTACCGGTCTCGCGATCAGCCATCTCACTAACTCCCTTTGACTCTCTCTTGTTGTTGGAAACGCCTGGTGGGCGGCTGACAAGCAAGGGGGAAGCGAGGTGCATCGATGCAGCGGATCGGGAAGATCTTGCTTCATCAGGCCACGATCCACGGTGACCTTGCCAAGCTCAGCGACTGCAACTTAACCCGCCCAAAACGAAAAATCAACTGGCAAAATCTTTCACTGTCAACCCCAAAACGGCCACCATACGGGACAGCATGGGACTCTCATTCATCTTATATCTGCTAGCGGTCATTTTTGTCCTGGTCGGCATCGCCGGGATCATCCTGCCGGCCCTCCCCGGCATCCCGCTGGTGTTCATCGGACTGCTGCTGGCGGCGTGGGCCGACGGCTTCGTCCATGTGGGCTGGCCAACCCTGGTCGCACTGGGTGTACTGACCGTGCTCTCGCTACTGGCGGACGTGCTGGCCACAGTGGTGGGTGCGCAGCGGGTCGGTGCCAGCCGGAAGGCGCTATGGGGTACGTTCGTCGGCAGCATCGTCGGCCTGTTCTTCATGCCGATCGGCCTGTTCGCTGGCCCGTTGATCGGCGCCCTGCTCGGAGAGTACTGGCACACCCGCGAGCTGGGCCGCTCGACCAAGGTCGGCCTGGCCACCTGGCTCGGCATCCTGCTCGGCCTGGCGCTGAAGCTGGCGGTGGTGATCGCGATGCTGGGGCTGTTCGCCTTCGCCTGGTTCCTGTGACCGGCGCAGCCTTCACGCCACACGCACGCAGTGGCCGTGCATAAACCGTGGGGCTGGCCGCGATGCGGTGCAGCCGCCACACTGTGCGATCCCCATATTCACCGAAGGGCCTGCTGGAATGACCCTCCCCTCGCTGCTTCCCCGCCTTGCGCCGCTGGCGCTGGCCCTGGCCAGTGCTCCGCTGGCCGCGCAGGAGTTCGTGCCCAGCACCGACACCTCGCCGGCCGCTTGCGCGGCCATCACCACCGACGCGGCGCGCCTGGCCTGCTATGACCGCCTGTTCGCGCACACCCCGCAGGCCACGGCCGCTGCCGACGCCGCTGCCGAGGCGGCCGCGCAGGCCCGTCGCGAAGAGCGCCAGACCGCACGCGTGAGCCAGGGCGAAGAGAAACTGCGCGAACGGGTCAGCGACCTGTTCCGTCCGGCAACACCGGACAGCGCACTGGCCAACGCCGGCCGTGGTTCGCTGCTGGACAGCCGCTGGGAACTGGCCGAGGACTCCAAGCTGGGCCCGTTCCAGCTGCGTGCCTACAAGCCGGTGTACCTGCTGCCGGCGTTCTGGACCAGCGACCGCAACACCACCCCGCATTCGCCGAACCCGGCCAACACGGTCACCACGCCGCAGGTGCTGGACAGTGCCGAATTGAAGTTCCAGATCAGCTTCAAGACCAAGATCGCCGAGAACCTGTTCGGCGACAACGGCGACATCTGGGCCGGCTACACCCAGAGCTCGCGCTGGCAGGCCTACAACGGCGAGGATTCGCGCCCGTTCCGCGAAACCAATTACGAGCCGGAAGTGATGATGGTGTTCCGCAACGGCTACTCGATCGGTGGCTGGCGCGGGCGCATGACCGGCATCGCGCTGAACCATCAGTCCAATGGCCGCGCTGATCCACTGTCGCGCAGCTGGAACCGGGTGATGCTCAACATCGGCCTGGACCGTGAGAACTGGGCGCTGGTACTGCGCCCGTGGTACCGCATCCCGGAAACCCGCAGCGACGACAACAATCCGGATATCGAGGACTACATGGGCCGCGGTGACGCGACCCTGACCTGGAACCGCAACGGCCACGAAGTCTCACTGATGGCGCGCCATTCGCTGCGCACCGGCAGCCGTTCGCACGGCGCCCTGCAACTGGACTACGGCTTCCCGATCAGCAATCTGCTGCGCGGCCATGTGCAGATTTTCGATGGCTATGGCGAGAGCCTGATCGACTACAACCACAAGGCCACCTACGTGGGCGTGGGCGTGTCTCTGCTGGAGTGGTTCTGATGGACGTGACGATCTGGCACAACCCGGCCTGCAGCAATTCGCGCGGCGCACTGAAGCTGATCCGCGATGCGGGCTTCGAGCCGGAGGTGATCGAGTACCTGGGCAACCCACCGGACGTGGCTACGCTGCGCCAGGTACTGGCCGAATCCGGGCTGGACGCGCAGGCGCTGGTGCGCAGCAAGGAAGCGCAGTTCACCGAACTGGGCCTGGAAGATGCGGACGAGGCCACGCTGCTGGCCGCGATGTCCGAACACCCTCGCCTGATCAACCGCCCCGTGGTGCGCACGCCCAAGGGCACACGGCTGTGCCGCCCGCCGGAAACGGTGCTGGAGATCCTCTAAGCCCGCCCTACTTTTGGTAGAGCCGAGCCATGCTCGGCTGCGGTTCGCGTGCTACCCATGAATGCAGCCGAGCATGGCTCGGCTCTACAGAACGGGTTACCGCCAGTCAGTGATGCCCTCGCGGCGGTACACCTCGGCGAACGCCGGGCGCGCCTTCATCGACGTGGCATGCGCCTTGAGCACCGGCCAGGTGTCGCTCGGCCTGGGCATGTTGCGCGACCAGCGCATCAGCATCACCAGCATGTAGTCGACCACGCAGGGCGTGGCGCCCAGCAGATACGGTCCGTGTGCCTGCAGGTGGGTGGCCACGTGCTGCCAGGCCGCTTCAAGGCGCTGACGGGCCATCTCGCGGCTCGCTTCGATGTTCGCCTCCCCCGCCATTTCGTGCGGATAGAACCAGGCACGATAGGCCGGCTGAAGCGTATTGGCACACCAGAACATCCAGCGGTACGCATCGGCACGCTGCGGCGTACCCAGCGCGGGCAGCAGGTTGGCGTCTGGATGGCGGTCAGCCAGATACAGTGCGATCGCCGCCGCTTCGGTCAGTACCAAGCCATCGATCAGCAGCGTCGGCACCACACCGGCCGGATTCAGCGCCAGGTACTCCGCGGACTTGTGCTCGCGCGCGTCGAAATCCAGCAGCACCAGCTCGTGTTCGATGCCCAGCTCGATCAGCAGCCAGTGCACCACCAGCGCGGCGGTACTGGTTGAACCATACAGCGTGGTGCTCATGCGCGGGTCCTGTGTGGATGGATCGGCCGATTATGCGCCCACACGGGCTGTCGCTGCTCAGCCGCAACTGCTCATGCAGGTATCGCGGCTTTCGCCACAGGACATGATCGGCGTGCGTATCGCGCAGTCGTGCGTTTTCAGTTCACAGGAACGGCGCAGTTCGGGGTTGGCAACGTCCTTGCAGCGCTTGTCCGGCGCCGGCACCACCTGCTGTTCGCAGCTGAAGTCGTTGCTGCCGATACTGCCCCGCGCCATGCAGCTGCGATAGCTGGCCTGGCACTGCATGCGGCACTGCGAGGAGGCGGAGAAATCCGCACCTTCGTAGGATGAGGTTGTGCTGCAGCCGGCCAGGACCAGCAGGAACACAGCCGCGACGGATTGATGCAGGCGCATAGGCACCATCCAGTGCAGGGGTGTGCGGACCCTAGCAGACTACGGTTGCTCGCGCAGGCAGCGACGCGCGCCCGCGATCAGTACACGGGAATACCGGTGTCGGTGCGGACTTCATTCACGGTGCCGCCGCAGGAGAGCAGACACTGGGCGTACGGAGCACTGCATGAAGGAAGCGCCGGGGGGCCGCAGTAGTTGCCTGCACCGTTGCCCCCTTCGCAGTTGTGCCGCTGTTTGTCGTCGGCGATACCACTGCAACGGCTGATGATCCGGCTCTTCTCGCTTTCGCAGCTGCGCTGATCCGATTCGGCACGGGCGCGGTTGTGGAAGTCGCACGTCGCCTTCTGGCTCTCGCAGACTGACGCGCAGATCTTCCCCGCTTCGTGGGTGGGTGGCTCGACGAAATAACGTGGCACGCAGGCGCTGCACGCCAGCGTAGCGAAAAGCAACACGAAAACACGCGACCACTGCAGCACGATGGACTCCCTTCCAGTACGCCGGCCAGTACGTTAGCAGAGCAGGCCGCGTGCGGGCAGGCTGCATACAACAACGGCGCCACACGGGCGCCGTTGTCTGAACCGAAACGTGCGGAATTACTCCACCACCACCGGAATCTTGCCAATGCGGGCCTGCCACTCACGCGGACCAGTCTTGTGCACCGATTCACCGGTGGAGTCGACGGCCACGGTCACCGGCATGTCCTGCACGGTGAACTCGTAGATCGCTTCCATGCCCAGGTCAGCGAAGCCGACGACCTTGGCCGCCTTGATGGCCTTGGACACCAGGTAGGCCGAACCGCCGACCGCCATCAGGTAGGCCGACTTGTTGTCACGGATCGCTTCGATCGCCGCCGGGCCGCGCTCGGCCTTGCCGACCATGCCCAGCAGGCCGGTCTGCTCCAGCACCTGGCGGGTGAACTTGTCCATGCGGGTCGCCGTGGTTGGACCGGCCGGGCCCACCACTTCGTCGCGCACCGGATCGACCGGGCCGACGTAGTAGATGAAGCGGCCCTTCAGATCGACCGGCAGTTCCTCACCCTTGTTGAGCATGTCGACCATGCGCTTGTGCGCAGCATCGCGCCCGGTCAGCAGCTTGCCGTTGAGCAGCAGGGTCTGGCCCGGCTTCCAGCTGGCCACATCTTCCGGCGTGATCGTATCCAGGTCCACGCGGGTGCCCTTGGACGAATCGTAGGTCAGCTTCGGCCAGTCTTCCAGCGACGGCGGGTCCAGCATCACCGGGCCGCTGCCATCCAGGGTGAAGTGCGCATGGCGGGTGGCCGCGCAGTTCGGGATCATCGCCACCGGCAGGTTGGCCGCGTGGGTCGGGTAGTCGTTGATCTTGATGTCGAGCACGGTGGTCAGGCCACCCAGGCCCTGCGCACCGATGCCCAGCGCATTGACCTTCTCGTACAGCTCCAGGCGCAGCTCTTCGATGCGGTTGGAGGCACCGCGAGCCTGCAGCTCGGTGATGTCGATCGGCTCCATCAGCGCTTCCTTGGCCAGCAGCATCGCCTTCTCGGCGGTGCCGCCGATGCCGATGCCAAGCATGCCCGGCGGGCACCAGCCGGCGCCCATGGTCGGCACGGTCTTCAGCACCCAGTCGACGATGGAATCGGACGGGTTGAGCATGGCGAACTTGGTCTTGGCTTCCGAACCACCACCCTTGGCGGCGACGATGACGTCGACGGTGTTGCCCGGCACCACCTTGACGTTGACCACGCCCGGGGTGTTGTCCTTGGTGTTGATGCGCTTGCCGGCCGGATCAGCCAGCACCGAAGCGCGCAGCTTGTTGTCCGGGTGCATGTAGGCGCGGCGAACGCCTTCATTGGCCATGTCTTCCACGCCCATGGTGGCGTCATCCCAACGCACGTCCATGCCGATTTCCAGGAACACGGTGACGATGCCGGTGTCCTGGCAGATCGGACGGTGGCCTTCGGCGCACATGCGCGAATTGATCAGGATCTGCGCCATCGCTTCCTTCGCGGCCGGCGACTCCTCGCGCTCGTAGGCGGCGGCAAGGTTCTTGATGTAGTCGACCGGGTGGTAGTACGAGATGTACTGCAGCGCGTCGGCGATGGACTGGATGAGGTCTTCCTGCTTGATCGATGTCACGTCTTGCTCGCTTGCTCGAGGCTGGCGGGGGTAATCCGCCCATTTTACCCCCTCCCCCGGCCGCGGGGTGGTAGTGCCGGCCGCTGGCCGGCAAGATCAGACCCCGAACCCTCTGTCACGCGACGCCCCGCTGGCGCGTCCTTGCCCACATGAACGCCGAAACCGCTTTCCAGACCCACCGCCCGCGCCTGATGGCCCTGGCCTACCGCCTGCTCGGCAGCCGCACCGACGCCGAAGACGTGGTCCAGGACGCCTGGCTGCGCTGGTCCGGTGCCGATCCGGCCAGCGTCCGCGATGCCGAGGCCTGGCTAGTCACCACCACCACCCGGCTTGGCCTGGACCGGCTGCGCGCGGCCAAGCGCGAGCGCGTGCACTACGTCGGCCCGTGGCTGGCCGAGCCGCTGGCGGTCACCCTGGAGCCCGACCCGGCGCCCGGCCCCGCCCAGCTGCATGCGCTGGCCGACGACGTCTCGGTCGCCTTCCTGACCCTGCTCGAACAGCTCGGCCCCGAGGAACGCGCTGCCTTCCTGCTGAAGGAGGCCTTCGACCACGACTACCGCGAGATCGCCGACCTGATCGGCCACAGCGAGGCCAACTGCCGCCAGCTGGTGCACCGTGCCCGGCAGCGCCTGCAGGCCGGACGGCCGCGCTTCAACGCCGACGCCAGCCAGCATCGGCAGCTGCTGGCGCGCTTCATGGACGCCTCGCAGCGCGGCGACAGCGAAGCGATCCAGGCCCTGCTGCACGCCAACGCGCTGCTGGTTTCCGACGGCGGTGGCGTGGTTACTGCGGCGGTGCGGCCCCTGCTGGGCGCCGAACGCATCGGACGTCTGTTCTGGGCCATCGCCCGCCGTGGCGCGGCGCATCCGGCGCAGTTGGGCTACGTCAACGGCGAGCCTGCGATCCTGCGCTTCCAAGGCGATCGCCTGCACTCGATCACCACCATCGAAGTGGTCGATGGCCGCATCGCCAACGTGTACAGCGTGTTGAATCCGGAAAAGTTGCCGGACGTTGTCACGCGCGGTGACGGTGCGGCGTCCTTGTAATGAAAGGCGGCCATCGTGGCCGCCGTGGAGCCGAAAATGTCCGACCACGCCTCTCCCCGCGTCCCTTACACCCGCCTGGCCGCCGAGGCCTTCAAGGGCCTGCTGGCCACCAGCCAGGCGGTGCATGACAGCTCGATTGATCCGACCCTGATGGAACTGGTGTTCCTGCGCGTGTCGCAGCTCAACGGCTGCGGCTACTGCATGGACATGCATGGCACCGCGCTGCGCAAGGGCGGCATCGAGCCGCGCAAGCTGGACACCCTGCCCGCCTGGCATGAAAGCCGTTTCTTCGATGCGCGCGAACGCGCGGCGCTGGGCTGGGCCGAGGCACTGACCCGCTTGACCGACGGTGCGCCCTCGCAGGCGGCGTTCGATGCACTGGCGCCGCACTTCGACGAGAAGGGCATCAGTGACCTGAGCATGGGCATTGCGGTGATCAATGCCTGGAACCGGCTGGGTGCGGGCCTGCTGCCGCCGCTGCCGTAGAGAGAGGCCAGCCGGGCAGGTCAGGTTCTGCAGCTGTTGGTAGGTGTCGACCTTGGTCGACACGGTAGATCCACGCCATGCGTGGATGTGGTGGGTCAGAGCCCTTTGCGTCGCAAAGGGCTCTGACCCCGGCGCTGCCACACGCCTGCACTGACCCCATCTGCACGCGTCAGGCGCGCACAATACGCGCATGCCTGCTACCCCCACCGCTGCCGCTGCCGCTGCCGCTGCGAAGAAACCCAGCCTGCGCCAGCGCTTCAAGGCGATGCGCAACCTGCCGCCGTTCCTGCGCATGGTCTGGCAGACCAGCCCCGCGCTCACCCTGGCCAGCCTGGGGCTGCGCCTGATCCGCGCCCTGCTGCCGGTGGCGATGCTGTACGTCGGCAAGCTGATCATCGACAGCGCCCTGCACCTGAGCCAGCACGATGCGGGCTTCCCGCCGCTGGGCGAGGCGCTGTCCAGCGGCGTGCTCAATCCGCTGCTGGGCCTGCTCGCGCTGGAATTCGGCCTGGCCATCGCCTCGGATCTGCTCGGCCGGCTGGTCAGCTACGCCGATGCCCTGCTCTCGGAACTGTTCGCCAACGTCACCAGCATCCGGCTGATGGAACACGCCGCAACGCTGGATCTGGAGGACTTCGAAGACCCGGACCTGCAGGACAAGCTGGACCGTGCGCGACGCCAGACCATGGGCCGGATGAACCTGATGAGCCAGCTGTTCGGCCAGGTGCAGGACGCGATCACCGTGGCCAGCCTCGCCGTCGGCCTGCTGGTCTACGCGCCGTGGCTGATCCTGCTGCTGGCGCTGGCACTGGTGCCGGCCTTCATCGGCGAATCGCACTTCAACGCGGCCGGCTACAGCCTCAACTTCCAGTGGACGCCCGAGCGCCGCCAGCTCGACTACCTGCGCCAGCTCGGTGCCAGCGTGGAAACGGCCAAGGAAGTGAAGATCTACAACCTGCACCGCTTCCTGGTGGAGCGCTACCGGCGCCTGTCGGTGGCGCTGTTCCAGGCCAACCGTGCCCTGGCCCGGCGCCGCGCGTTCTGGGGCACGCTGCTGGCCGCGCTGGGCACGCTGGGCTACTACACCGCCTACGCCTACATCGCCTGGCGCACGGTGCGCGGCGACTTCTCGATCGGCGACCTGACCTTCCTCGCCGGCAGCTTCCTGCGCCTGCGCCAACTGCTGGAAGGCCTGCTGATCGGGTTCTCGCAGGTGGCCAGCCAGGCGCTGTACCTGGATGACCTGTTTTCGTTCTTCCAGATCGAGCCGGAAATCCACTCGCGCGAAGGTGCCGTGCGCGTGCCGCAGCCGATCCGCCAGGGCTTCGTGTTCGAGAACGTCGGCTTCCGCTATCCCGATGCCGAGCAATGGGCAGTGCGCCATCTGGATTTCCAGCTGCACGCCGGTGAAGTGCTGGCCCTGGTCGGCGAGAACGGTGCCGGCAAGACCACCCTGGTCAAGCTGCTGGCGCGGCTGTATGAGCCGGACGAGGGCCGCATCCTGCTCGATGGCCGAGACCTGCGCGACTACGACCTGGACGACCTGCGCGCCAATCTCGGGGTGATCTTCCAGGACTTCGTGCGCTACAACCTCAGCGCCGGCGAGAACATCGGCGTCGGCCAGGTCGAGGCGATGGACGACCAGGCACGCATTGCCGACGCCGCCCGCCGAGGCATGGCCGAGGAAGTGATCGACGACCTGCCCGGCGGTTACAACCAGCTGATCGGCCGCCGCTTCAAGCAGGGTGTGGACCTGTCCGGTGGTCAATGGCAGAAGATCGCCATCGCCCGTGCATGGATGCGCAATGCGCAGGTGATGATCCTGGATGAGCCAACGGCGGCTCTGGATGCGCGAAGTGAGTTCGAGGTGTTCCAGCGGTTCAGGGAACTGGCGGATAATCGCACCGCAGTGCTGATTTCCCACCGTTTTTCCTCGGTACGCATGGCTGATCGCATCCTGGTGCTGGCCGATGGCCGGATCGAGGCCAGCGGCACCCACGAGCAGCTGATGGCCGAGGGCGGTCGTTATGCCGAGCTGTTCGAGCTGCAGGCGGCCGGTTACCGCTGAGAACGCCTCTCGTTCCGCCTAATGAGAACCTGTCTCATTTGAGATAGAATCACCCCGACGACTTTCGATAGATACGCCCATGTCCTCCGCTTTTGGCGCCGAAACGGTGCTTGAGGTCCGTCACTGGACCGATGCCTACTTCAGCTTCACCCTCACCCGCGACAGCGGTTTCCGCTTCGAGAACGGCCAGTTCGTGATGATCGGCCTGGAAACCGAGGCGCGGCCGCTGCTCCGTGCGTATTCCATCGCCAGCGCCAACTGGGAAGAGCATCTGGAGTTCTTCAGCATCAAGGTGCAGGACGGCCCGCTGACCTCGCGTCTGCAGCACATCAAGCCAGGCGACAAGGTGCTGGTCGGCAAGAAGCCCACCGGCACCCTGCTGATCAGCGACCTGCACCCGGGCAAGAACCTGTACCTGCTGGGCACCGGCACCGGCATGGCGCCGTGGCTGTCGGTCATCAAGGACCCGGAAACCTACGAGCGCTTCGAGAAGGTGATCCTCTGCCACGGCGTGCGCTACGAAAAGGACCTGGCCTACCGCGATTACTTCGAGAAGGAACTGCGCGAGCATGAGTTCCTGGGCGAGATGATCGGCGACAAGCTGCTGTACTACCCGGCGGTGACCCGCGAGCCGTTCGCCAACCAGGGCCGCCTGACCCAGCTGATGGAAAGCGGCGAGATGCAGCGCACCCTCGGCCTGCCGGAGCTGAGCCCGGAAAACGACCGCGCGATGATCTGCGGCAGCCCGCAGATGCTGGCCGACCTGCGCACTGTGCTCGATGCCCGCGGCTTCCAGGTCTCGCCGCGCATCGGCCAGCCAGGCCACTACGTGTTCGAGCGCGCGTTCGTCGAAAAGTAAAGCGCGGGGCACCGACCCCGCCTCTGCACCCGACCTGTTGCATACCTTGCGCATTGCCGGCATGGTCCGCAACACACGGGCCGATGGCCCTCTTGGGAATACACGGATGATGGACACATGGATCCCGCATCGGATGCGGGCGTGGGCAATTGCCGGTCTTCTGCTGGCGGCGATTCCAGCGTGGGCTGCGCCGCCCGCCCGTGGCGACGTGCCGCCGCAGGCACTGGGCAACGACCGCAAAGGCAATGCGGTCAATCTGGCCGATCAGCGCGGCAAGGTCGTGATCGTCACCTTCTGGGCCTCCTGGTGCGGCCCCTGCCGCAAGGAACTGCCGATCCTGGCCCATCTGCAACAGGTGGTCGGCGAGGACGCGTTGAAGGTCTACGCGGTCAACTGGGGCGAACCCCGGCTGGAAGTCAGCCGTCTGATCCGTCAGCGTGACTGGCCGAAGCTGGAGTACCTGCATGATCCCGGCGGCGCGCTGGCCGAGCAATTCGGCATCGTCGCAGTACCCCACATGTTCATCGTCGGCCGCGACGGCACCCTCGCCCATGCCCACCGCGGCTACAGCGAAGCCAGCCTGCCGCGGATCATGCAACAGGTAATCGATGCACTGCCCGAAGAGGTGCGCAACCGCGAGGCAGGCGCAGCGGCGCTGGGGCACTGATTCCGTACGTCGCCTCCAGCGCGAACGAGGGGGTGTTACAGCAGTCCTTCGATCTCCCCGCGCAGCTGCTCCGGCTTGGTGGTGGGCGCATGGCGCGACACCACCCGCCCCTGGCGGTCAACCAGGAACTTGCTGAAATTCCACTTGATGCGGGCGCTACCCAGCAGGCCGCACTTCTCGCGTGACAGCCATGCCCACAACGGATCAGCCCCCTCGCCGTTGACCTCGATCTTCTCCGACAACGGAAAGCTGACCGGGTAGTCCAGCGAACAGAACTGGCGGATCTGCGCGGCGTCGCCGGGTTCCTGCGCACCGAACTGGTTGCACGGGAAGCCGATCACCACCAGGCCACGCTCGCGGTAGTCCTGCCACAGCTGCTCCAGCCCGGTGTACTGCGGGGTGAAGCCACAACGGCTGGCGACATTGACCAGCAGCAACGGGTGGCCCTGGTACTGGGCCAGGGTCTGCGGCTGGCCGTCGAGGTCGCGGAAGCTGAAATCGTAGGCAGTGGTCATGGCAGCGGGCCGTGGGCGGTGAACGGATGATACCCGCGCCCGGCCCCGGCAACATGCCTTTTGACACAAGTGCGGGCGCCGCCGGCCGGGTTACCCTCGGGCCCTTGTTTGCCTTACCGGAGTTCCTACCTTGACCACTCGCCTTGCCCTTGCCGTGGCCATGTCCCTCGGCCTTGCCCTGCCCGCCTTCTCTGCCGGCGCCGCCACCCCGGCTGCCAGCACCAATGCCCAGCAGGCCAATCCGTTCTTTGCCGAAAGCCCGCTGCCGCTGCACTTCCCGCAGTTCGACAAGATCAAGGACAGTGACTTCGCTCCGGCCTTCGACGCCGGCATGGCGCAGCAGCTGAAGGAAGTGGAGGCGATCGCCAACAACAAGGCCAAGCCGACCTTCGACAACACCATCATCGCCCTGGAAAAGAGCGGTGACATCCTCGACCGTGCGACCACCGTGTTCTTCAGCCTGGTCGGCGCCGACACCAACGACTCCCGGAAGAAGCTGCAGGCCGACTACTCGGCCAGGTTCGCCGCGCACAGCGATGCGATCGCGCTGAACGGCAAGCTGTTCGCCCGCATCCAGGCGCTGTACGACACCCGCAGCCAGCTGGGCCTGGACGCCGAAGGCGTGCGCCTGGTCGAGAAGTACTACGACAACTACGTGCGCGCCGGCGCCAAGCTGTCCGAGGCCGACAAGGCCACGCTGAAGGAGATGAACGCCGAGCTGGCCAACCTGGGCACCAAGTTCAGCCAGAACGTGCAGTCGGAAGTGAACGCTTCGGCGATCACCGTTGACGACGTCAAGGAGCTGGACGGCCTGTCCAAGGAGCAGATCGCTGCCGCCGCCGAAGCCGCCAAGGCTCGTGGCCTGGAAGGCAAGTACGTGATCACCCTGCTCAACACCACCGGCCAGCCGCCGCTGACCAACCTGGCCAACCGCGCCCTGCGCCAGAAGATCTACGAAGCTTCGACCACCCGCGGCAGCCGCGGCGGTGAGTTCGACAACACCGCGCTGGTCTCGCGCATCATGCAGCTGCGTGCCGACAAGGCCAAGCTGATGGGCTTCCCGAACTTCGCCGCCTACAACCTGACCAACCAGACCGCCAAGACCCCGGAAGCGGTCAACGCGATGCTGGGCAAGCTGGCCCCGGCCGCGGTGGCCAATGCCAAGCGCGAAGCCGCCGACCTGCAGGCGATGATCGACAAGGAACAGAAAGCCGCGCGCAAGCCGACCTTCCAGCTGGAACCGTGGGACTGGGCCTTCTACAGCGAGAAGGTGCGCCAGGCCAAGTACAACTTCGACGAGTCGCAGCTGAAGCCGTACTTCGAGATGAAGAACGTGCTGGAGAACGGCGTGTTCTACGCCGCCGGCCAGGAATTCGGCCTGACCTTCAAGCAGCGCACCGATCTGCCGGTCTACCACGATGACGTCACCGTCTACGACGTGTTCGACGCCGACGGCAGCCAGCTGGCGATCTTCATCTTCGACCCGTATGCACGTGCCTCCAAGCGCGGTGGTGCGTGGATGAACTCCTACGTTTCGCAGTCCAAGCTGACCGGCTTCAAGCCGGTGGTCGCCAACCACCTGAACATCCCGAAGCCGCCGGCCGGCCAGCCGACCCTGCTGACCTGGGATGAGGTGAACACCACCTTCCACGAGTTCGGCCACGCCCTGCACGGCATGTTCTCCAACGTGAAGTACCCGTACTTCTCGGGCACTTCGGTGCCGCGTGACTTCGTCGAGTTCCCCTCGCAGGTCAACGAAATGTGGTCGGACAATCCGGTCATCCTGAAGAACTACGCCAAGCACTACCAGAATGGTTCGGCGATGCCGCAGGCACTGCTGGACAAGGTGCTGGCCGCTGCCAAGTTCAACCAGGGCTTCGCCACCACCGAGTACCTGGGTGCGGCCATGCTTGACCAGCGCTGGCACCAGATCGGCGCCGACCAGGTGCCGGCCGCCAAGGACGTGATGGCCTTCGAGCGCGCCGCGCTGGAGAAGGACGGCATCTACTACGCGCCGGTTCCGCCCCGCTACAAGACCCCGTACTTCAGCCACATCATGGGCGGCTACTCGGCCGGCTACTACGCCTACATCTGGTCGGAAGTGCTCGACGCCAACACCCAGAAGTGGTTCAAGGACAACGGCGGCCTGAGCCGCAAGAACGGTGACCACTTCCGCGCCACTCTGCTGTCCAAGGGCGGCAGCGTCGACGCGATGCAGCTGTTCCGCGATTTCGCCGGCCACGAGCCGCAGATCGAACCGCTGCTGGAAAAGCGTGGCCTGACCGGCGCCGGCAACTGATCGCCAGCGCAGTCGCCTGAAACGAAAGCCGCCCGGGAGACCGGGCGGTTTTTTTTGTTGGGGTTGGGGTCAGAACCCATTTCTGCGAAATGGGATCTGACCCCGGGGTCGGATCCCTTTCCAACGGAAAGGGCTCCGACCCGACCATGAACTCACCGCGGCGCTACGTACCCACCCGGCACACCTTCCGGCGACAGCACCAGCTGCCACAACTGCGCGTGCCGGCAGCGGAACGTGGCCATCGAGCCAGCCAGGTAGAAGCGCCACATGCGCCGGAAGTGCTCGTCGTAGCGCGCATCCAGCCGTGGCCATGCCGCTTCCACGTTGCGCCGCCAGGCCTGCAGGGTCAGGTCGTAGTCGGTGCCAAAGTTGTGCCAGTCCTCCAGCACGAAATGCCCTTCGAACGCCTTGCTGATCTGCACTGCCGACGGCAGCATCGAGTTGGGGAAGATGTAGCGCGCGATCCACGGATCGGTGCGATGCCGCGAGATATTGGTGCCGATGCTGTGCAGCAACAGCAGGCCGCGCGGCGACAGGCAGCGTTTGGCCACCTCGAAGAAGCTGGCGTAGTTCTTGTCGCCGACGTGCTCGAACATGCCGATCGAGAAGATCGCATCGAACGGTTCGTGCAGTTCGCGGTAGTCCTGCAGACGGATCTCGATCGGCAGACCGGCGCACAGTTCGCGCGCGAACTCGGCCTGCTCCTGCGAAATGGTCACGCCAACGCCACTTACA
The DNA here is from genome assembly GCF_045809185.1 of Nocardiopsis yanglingensis. Taxonomy (NCBI): domain Bacteria; kingdom Bacillati; phylum Actinomycetota; class Actinomycetes; order Streptosporangiales; family Nocardiopsidaceae; genus Nocardiopsis; species Nocardiopsis yanglingensis. The sequence continues at coordinate 431,020 of NZ_JBJNRH010000001.1, forward strand.
CCGTAGCGCTCGGCGGCGAACTTCAGGGCTTCGCCCCAGCCACAACCGATATCCAGCACACGCTGCCCCGGGCGCAGGCCCAGCTTGCGGCAGACCAGGTCAAGCTTGGCTTCCTGCGCGGCGTCAAGATCGTCGGCATTGCGCCAGTAGCCGCAGCTGTACACCAGGCGCTGACCGAGCATGGCCTGGTAGAGATCGTTGCCGAGGTCGTAGTGGCGGCGGCCCACCTCGTAGCTGCCCTGCCCCACCTGCAGGTTGAACAGGCGTGCCTTCAGTGCATCGGCCACTTCGCGCCAGCCGTGCACCCGTTCGTCCAGGTGCGCCTGCATCAGGTGGACGAGGAATTCATCCAGGACGTTGGCGTCCCACCAACCGTCCATGTAGCTTTCGCCGAGGCCGAGTGAGCCGTGCGCCATGACCCGCGCGAAGAAGCGCGGGTCATGCACCTGGATATCCTGTGGCTGGGTACCGCCGATGCGGACCCCGGCTTCCTGCAGCAGGCCGGCGACCCGCTCCTGCAACCCTGTATCCACGCCACCTCCTCGACTACGGTCAACCGCGTGCGAACAGCTCCACGTAGTCCTTGGCCACGTGCGGCAACAGCACCGCCGCCGGTACATCGGCGGTCTGGGTGCCGTCCGAGTATGGACCCACCTGGTACGGCGGGAAAACAAAGCGCAGCGCCGTGATCTGCCCCTTGTCGTCGGTCAGCGGCTGGAACTGGCTGAAATTGTCGGCCTGCGGGCCGGTACCGTCGGCGATCATGCGCGATGCGTTGCGCAGCGATTCCTGCAGCTGGGCCGGGTCCATGTCCTCGCCGCTGAGGCGGGTTGCCACGCGTTCGCGCAGCTGGTCGGCGACGAAATCGCTGATCGCCTTCCAGCCCTTGGCATCGGCCACCAGCTTTTCGGCGCTGAGCATCTGCTGCTGCGCCGGCAGCCACACGAAGCGCGCCACCAGCGGTTCGCCGTGGGCGCCACCGGTATAGCGGCTGCCGTCGGCACTGACCACCACCAGCTGCGGGGTTTCCAACAGCTTCTCGAAGCTCAGCGACAGCTCGTAGGGCATGGTCGGCTTGTCGTTGCCAAGCCCGTCCAGTGCCTGCTGCAGGTCGCTGCGAGCGCTGGTGGCATAGTCCTGCAGCGCGCGCGCCAGGCCCGGGTAGCGGTCGATGCCGGCCGGGTAGCTGATACCCACCACTTCGCGTTCGTTGTTCTCGATCACGTCGCGCAGGTCCAGCGGCGCTTCCGTGGCCGGCGTTTCGCCTGCGGCGGTGGCCTCGGCGGCGGGTGCCGCGTCGGCCGCCGGTGCCGGCTCGCTTTCACGCTGGCAACCGGCCAGCAACAGCACGCCCACCACGCCGGCCAGCACGCTGCCGCGCAGTGGCCGGTTGTTTCCAATCTTCATCGGGATCCCCTGTTCATGTTTGTACATCATCGCCTGCCATGGCTGAAGCGTGACCCGCTGGCGTTCAGCCAACGAGCAGGTCGTGGTACTCCTCGTGCCGCTGCAGGAAGGCCTCGGCGTAGGAGCATGCCGGCACCACCTTGTATTTCTGCTCGCGGGCGAAACGCAGTGCCACGCGGGTCAACTCACCGGCAATGCCACGGCCGGCGATCGGCTCGGGCACTTCGGTGTGGGTGATGACCATGCGCCTGCGCTTGATCTGGTAATCGAGCACCGCCAGCTGTCCACGCACACGGGCGGTGAAGCGGTGGTTGGCCAGGTCGTGTTCGACCTCGTAGGCCAGACCGGGGGGCGTGACCGAAGCCATGGAACTGTCTCCTGCGGCGACTGCGTGGATGGTGCGCAGCCGGGCGCCATGATCGCGTGAAGCCTGAACAGGGGCAAGTCCAGTCCGTTCACGTCAGTTTTCGCCCCTCAAGCTGGAGGGCCGCAGGCCGCTATCGCCTGTGGAGGGGTCCGGCCAGGCTGGCACGGCCCTTGCGACCGTTGACCATGCGTACCACCGCGGAGGCACCGATGCACCCCAGCGATCCCCATTCCGATACCGACCGCGCCCTGCTGGAGGGCCTGCTGCAACTGGCGGTGGAAGGGCAGACCGAAGACCAGGATTTCCAGCGCATCGGCGAGGAAGTGTTCGCCCGCCTGCTGGACACCTACGGCCAGCAGACCGCGGCCTGAGCCTGCCGGGGCGGATCGCTGCCGATCCGCCCCGCTCCCGCCATCAACCGCCGCCGAGGCGGAAGGTCGGGTTGGAGAGTTCGCGCAGGAAGTGGTTGAAGATGCTCGGCTGCATGGCCAGCATGAAGATCACGCCGAACGCCGCGCCCGCCAGGTGGGCACTGTGGTTGATGCGGTCACCGCCGCGCTTGTCCATCCAGATGCTGTAGCCGACATAGAACGCGGCGTAGACGATGGCTGGCGCCGGGATGAAGAACACCAGGATGATCGACCACGGCTTGATCAGGATGAAGGCGAACAGCACCGCCGACACCGCACCGGACGCACCCAGGCTGAGGTAGTTCGGATTCTTCTGGTTCTTCAGGTAGCTGGGCAGGATCGAGACCAGCAGCGCGCCGATGTAGAACGCCGGATAGGTCAGGTAGCTGCCGGTCAGCTGCACCATCACGCTCTCGATGAATCCCCCGAAGAAGAACAGGGTGATCATGTTGAAGATCAGGTGCGACCAGTCGGCGTGGATGAAGCCATAGGTCACCAGCCGGTCGTACTGGCGGTGACGGTCGATGGCCGGCGGCCACAGGATCAGGCGGTCGGCCAGCTTGCGGTTGTTGAACGCCATCCACGACAGGATGGCGGTGACGGCGATCAACAGCAGATTGACGGGGGTCATGTCAGGCTCAGGCGCTACGGTAGTTGTCGACCATACGATAGCGTTTCGCATACCAACCGAAGGCCAACGCCGCGATGAAGGCGAAGCCGGCGAAGAAGAACATCAGGAACGCCGCCTCGCTCAGGCCCGTACCGGCGATCTGGTGGGTCACCGTGTCATTGCGCACCGCCGCGTTGGACAGCAGCACCCACAGGTTGCCGATGGTGGTGGTCAGGTTCCAGAAGCTCATCACCACGCCCTTCATCGCCTGCGGCGCCTGGCTGTAGGCGAACTCCAGGCCAGTGGCCGAGACCAGCACCTCACCGAAGGTCAGCAGCGCGTACGGCAGGATCTGCCAGAAGATCGACATGGCATTGCCACCGTCCATTACCACCTGGATGCCACCGATGACGATCCAGGCCAGGCCGCTGAAGGCGATACCGGCGGTCATGCGGCGCAGCGCGGTCGGCTCGAAACCGAAGCGGCGCAGGGCCGGGTACAGCACCAGGTTGTTGAACGGAATCAGGATCATCACCAGCAGCGGGTTCAGCGCCTGCATCTGCGAGGCGGTGAACCAGCTCGGCATCTGCATCTGCTGGCCCTGCAGGACCCAGGTCGAGGCCTTCTGGTCGAACAGCGAGAAGAACGGCGTGGTCAACGCGAAGATCACCAGCACGCGCAGTACCGAACGCACACCTTCCACGGCTTCGGCCGGATGCTGGCCGCGGGCGCGGTCCAGCTGCAGCCAGGTACCGCCACCGATGCCGGCGAGGATGGCCACCAGCGCCAGGCACAGGCAGATCACGATGCCCAACGAACCGACCAGGCCGAACGAGGCCACTGCCAGCACCCCACCGAGCACGGCGATCACCAGGCCCGGACGGCCCTGGCCCGCCACGCGCGCGGTCAGCGCGGTGCGCACCACGTTGGCGAACGAATGCGGATCCTTCGGCGGCAGCGGTACCAGCACGTAGCGCTTGCGGCCCAGCCAGAACACGAAGGTGGCGATGAACATCAGGATGCCCGGGATGCCGAACGCCCACTGCGGGCCCCAGTTCTTCAGCACCAGCGGAATCAGCAGCGAGGCGAACAGCGAGCCGAAATTGATGATCCAGTAGAAGGCGTCGAAGACGATCTTGGCCAGGTGCTTGTTGCTCTGGTCGAACTGGTCGCCCATGAACGAGGCCACCAGCGGCTTGATGCCACCGGCGCCCAGCGCGATCAGGCCCAGGCCGAGGAAGAAGCCTTCACGGCTGTTCTCGAACAGCGCCAGGCACAGGTGGCCGGCGCAGTAGACCAGGCTGAACCAGAGGATGGTGTGGTATTTGCCGAAGAACTTGTCGGCCAGCCAGCCACCAAGCAGCGGGAAGAAATACACGCCGATCATGAAGCTGTGCATGATGTCCTTGGCTTCACCGGCACGGCCTTCCGCCGTGATTTCCTGCAGCAGCAGCGAGGTGATCAGGAACTGCACCAGGATGTTGCGCATCCCGTAGAAACTGAACCGTTCGCAGGCCTCATTGCCGATGATGTACGGAATCTGGCGCGGCATCTTTCCTTGGCCGGCGATGGGGGCGACTGCGTCGTGGCTCATCCTGTAAGGCATTCCTGCAAAGCGAAAGGCGCAAGGTTACCGGAACCAGGGCTTGCGAAGCACGCTGCAGGGCTGCATGACAACGGTGCCAATCCATGGCAGGCAGTGTTGGCCGTGCCGGAAGTCACGGCACCTGCACGACAAAAGCGTAAACTTATCGTTATGCGCCCCCTCGCCCACGCCCGCCTCCTGCTCAGCTGTCTTGCGCTGTTGCTGGCGTTGCAGGCCCAGGCGCGGCCGCAGGCGCCGGCGTCCGCCACTGGCGGGGGCGAGCCCCGGCAGCTGACCGTGGCCGCGCTGGAATTGCCCAGCCGCGATGACACGCAATGGAAACAGCGCCGCGAACAGGTCGCGCAGCTGCTGACCGACCTGCAACCGGACGTGATTTCGGTGCAGCAGGTGTTGCAGCAACAGGGCCGCAACCCGGCCTGCTGGCTGGCCAGCCGGCTGCGCTACAGCTGCGACTTCGTTACCGCCGATCCACCCAGCCAGCCACTGCGGCATGGCAACGCGATGCTGACCCGGCTGCCGGTCAGCGAAGACGGGGTCACCCTGCTGCATCCACCCGGCACCTTCAGCGCCGCCGGCATGATGCGGCTGAAGCTGGGCGAGGCGCTGGTCAACATCTATGTGGCGCGACTGCGCCCGGACCTGGACGAGGCCACCGCCCGCCAGCATCAGACCAGCGATCTGATGACCTGGATCGGCGCCACCTCCGAGGGCATGCCCAGCCTGATCGCCGGTGATTTCTCCGCCAACACGGTGGAACTGGTGCGCAGCACGCCCGGCTTCCAGCCGGCCCGGCGCAATCCCGGCGGCCGCGCCGATCCGCCCGCGGCCAGTGGCGGCGGTGCGAGTGGCCATGGGCTGGACGTGCTGTTCCAGGTCAAGCACTTCGGCGGCATCCGCCAGCAGCCGATCCTGCTGCCGGCCGACGGCGACCTGCCCGGCCTGCGCCTGGGCGTAATGGCGACCCTGCGCCTGCAGGGGGATACGGCGTCTGCCGAATAGCCACGCCTTCGCCCCGATGGGGGCCGACCTTAGTCGGCACATTCCCACCGCGCGCGCACATGCTTCCGTGCCGACCAAGGTCGGCACCTACCAGAATCGGCCCCATTCCCTGGACTGACAGACAAAAAAGGCCGGGGTCTCCCCCGGCCTTTTCAGTTCATCCCGTTACCGCGATCAGGCGATCGCTTCCTGGTAACGGCGCTCGACTTCGTTCCAGTCGATGACGTTGAAGAACGCGCCGATGTATTCCGGACGACGGTTCTGGTACTTCAGGTAGTACGCGTGTTCCCACACGTCCAGGCCGAGGATGGGGGTGTTGCCTTCCATCAGCGGGCTGTCCTGGTTGCCGGTGCTCTCGACCACGACCTTCTTGTCCGGGGTCACGCTCAGCCACGCCCAGCCGCTGCCGAAACGGGTCAGCGCAGCCTTGGTGAAGGCGTCCTTGAACTTGTCAAAGCCGCCCAGGTCCTTGTCGATGGCCTTGGCCACGTCGCCCACCGGGTTACCGCCAGCATTCGGAGCCATCACGGTCCAGAACAGCGAGTGGTTGGCATGGCCGCCACCGTTGTTGCGTACCGGACCCTGCAGGTTCTCCGGCAGCGACTTGAGCTTCTTCACCAGTTCTTCGACCGGCAGGTCAGCGTACTCGGTGCCTTCCAGCGCCGCGTTGACGTTGTTGATGTAGGTCTGGTGATGCTTGGTGTGATGGATTTCCATCGTCGCCGCATCGATATGCGGTTCCAGCGCGTCGTAGGCGTAGGACAGCTTGGGCAGGGTATAGGCCATGATGCATCTCCTGATTGCGAGGGCACCCGACGGTGTCGGGCGTTGCGCGGTGAATGATGGGGACAGACCGCCAGATTACCAAGGGGGATGTAAAGGAAATTGCGTCCTGCCAGTGAGCACGACGGCAATTGTTACGCAGCAGTGACGCGATGCCATCCTCATGCACCGTGCAGCGCGCAGGCGCTACAGTGCCTGCACCGCCCTCGCCCGCTCCTTGCCCATGCGCAACCCCCGGCTGCTGATCACCGCCATCGCCCTGCTGCTGCTCGGCCTGGTCGTCAACCATTTCATGCAGCGCCCACCGGCGCCGCAGTTCGCGCCGGACCTGCAGGGTGCGCCTGCCGCGCGCGCGCCGGCCACGGCCACGGCCACGGCCACGCCCGCAACCGGCAACGACAGCCGCCTGCCCGCATTCCTGCCCGCTGAAGCCCGGCAGACCATCGCCCTGATCCAGCGTGGCGGCCCATTCCCTCACCGCCAGGACGGCAGCACCTTCGGCAACCGCGAGCAGCAGCTGCCGCAGCGCCCGCGCGGCTACTACCGCGAATACACCGTCGACACCCCCGGTGCGCGTACCCGCGGCACGCGCCGCATCGTCACCGGTGGCTATCCGCCGGAGGCGTGGTACTACACCGACGACCACTACGCATCGTTCCGCAGCTTCACCGTGCCAGCCCAGGGAGCGCAGCAATGAGCCACGATGATTTCGGCCTCGGCCTGCATGACATCAACAATGCCGGCGTCTACGCCATCGACAGCGACGACATCGGCGCACTGGCCGCAGCGATGCGCGATGCCGGGCTGAAGGTGATCCGCATCGATCTGGAAGGCGTGGCCGACAAGCGCACCCTGCTCGCCCGGCTGGCCGCGCAACTGGATTTCCCGGCCGGCTTCGGCGGCAACTGGGATGCGCTGTCGGACAACCTGCGCGACCTGCAGTGGCTGCCAGCCAACGGTTACGCGCTGTTCCTGGCCGACGTGGACACGTTGCGTGCCTCCACGCAGAAGGACTTCGACACCCTACTGGATGTGATGGATGAAGCCAGTCGTGACTGGGTTGGCCGCGACGTGCCGTTCTGGGTGTTCCTGTCGCAGAGCGCGTAAGTCACCGCCCAGGTAGAGGCCGACCCTGGTCGGCGCACGTGCTCCGGCGTGCTCCGGTAGATGCCGACCTTGGTCGGCGCTTCTGTGCCAACCAAGGTTGGCACCTACCAACGCGCGAGCCGGCCAGCGTGTGGGGCCCGCGCGCCCTGCCTAGCGGCTCCCGTTATCTTCCTGCAGCTCTTTCTTGAACGGGATGTCCGGCGGCGGTCGCGCCACCGCCGGCTGGTCCTGCATGTTGGGGTTGGTCAGGCCGCAGCCACCACCGGCCTGCAGGATCGAGATCACGCAGGAGATCTTCGTGCTGGTACCCGGCAACGGAATCTCCATTGCCTTGACCCCCTTGCGCACCCACTCGGCCAGCAGCGATTCCTGCGGGACCCAGTACTTATCGAACGAAGTGGGCGTGTAGTCGTAAGGCGGTCGCTTCAACCAGGTGCCCGATTGCGCGATGCGTTCCTTGCTCCAGCCGTCGTTTGCCCCACCTGGCGCACCGCGCTCGGCACGACCCTCGCCTTCCTGGCCCGGCACGCGGACGCTGCCATCGGCATTGAACAGGCCACTGCCCTTGCCGCTGGTACTGGCCTGGCGGGCGCCGTTGTCGGCGCCATCATGGTTGCGGCTTGACGCACCCCAGTCATCACCCTTGGCGGGCGTGGCCCAGTTGCCCGGATTGGGGGCCGGGCGCGCTCCAGCCTGGGCCGGGGTCGTGCTGGATGCAGCAGGCCGCGCAGCGCTGCTGCTCGCCTGCGTCGCGCTGCCATTGGCTGCCGGCGCGGGCGTTGCCGCGGGTGCATTGCCACTGGAAGACGAAGGGGCTGCCGCCGGTGCCGAAGCTACTTCGCGCTCGCGCACCTGTACGTCACGACCCGCCGGCGCATGCACCGCCGGTTCACGACCGGCGACGGTCGCCATCCGCACCTGCGGATCGACCACCGCCTGCACTTCACGCTCGCGCACCTGCACGTCACGCTGCGGCACGCGCACCTGCACATCGGCCGTGCGCAGCGGCTGCGACACCGCCGGTGCATCGACCGTACTGACTTCGCGTTCCTGCACCGGGATGTCACGCAGCTGCGGCGTCCGCACCGCGATCTGCGGCGCACGCATCGCGGTTGGGGTTGGCGGCGCCTGCACCGGCTGCACGCTGCGCTCGCGCACCGTGGGTGTGGTGTCACGCGGCACGATACTGACCTCGGTGCGCGGCACGCTGACCGGCGGCACCACGAAATCGGTGCTGGCCTGCGCCACTTCGGTGGCCTGCACCGGCGACGGTGGCGGCGCGGCAACCGGTGCGGGCTCGGCTTCGGCCGGCGGCGACGGCACGCTGGTGGCTGTCGGTGCTGGAGCCGGTGCGGGCGCAGGCGCCGACGCGGCCGCAGGACGCGGCTCAGGTGCAGTCGCTGCCCCCCCGTCCTGGCCGGCGGCAACCTGGCCGGCCGGTGCCGCCGCAGCCGCCTCGGCACCCGGCTGATCGCCCCCACCTTCCTGGGTGGCGCGACCGACGAATTCCACCTGCACACGCTCGCCTTCGGCGCCTTCTGCTTCCGGTGCCGTGGTGCGGATCACCGCCACCCACAGCAGCAGCACGAAGAACAGCAGGTGCAGCAGCGCGCTGGCCAACGCCGAGGTCCAGCGCATCCAGCGCTGATCGCGCGGCGCAGCATCCCAGTCCTGCCAGAACAACCGGCGCAGCGACTGCCACGTTGACAGCCGGGGCGATTGGCCCGGCGGTCCAGGCAGTGGGCGCGGCAGCAATACCGCAATCACTTCGCGGGCGTGGAACGGCCGCGGCAGCGGGCCCAGCGAGCGCAGCCACAGCGCCCAGCCATAGGGCAGGCGCGTGGTCTTCTCGAGGACGGCGCGTGGCTGCTGGCGGGCCAGCAGCAGGTCGATGAGTTGCTCGGCCCGGGTCAGAGGCACGCGTCAGCGATCAGGCGGCGTTGCCGCGAGGGATGTACGGCGCGTGGCCGCTGTCGTGGTCGGTCGCGTCGCGCACGGCAGTCACGCCCGGCACGCGGCCCATCAGGGTCTTTTCAATGCCCTGCTTGAGGGTCACATCGGCCATGCCACAGCCCTGGCAGCCACCCCCGAAGCGCAGCAGCACCACGCCTTCGGCCGAGACTTCCTGCACGGCCACCTTGCCACCATGCGAGGCCAGCTGCGGATTGATTTCGTTCTCGACCACCCAGTGCACGCGCTCGACCAGCGAGGCGGCATCGCCGGGCGCCTCGCCCTTGATGCGCGGTGCCTTGATGGTCAGCTGCTGGGCGCCCGCCGTGCCGGCGACGATGTCGATCTCGGCGCCATCGAGCCATCCGACGCTGCCGGCATCGACGTAAAGGGTGAAGCCATCGCAGTCCACCGCCCACTCGTCACCGAGCAGGTCGCTGGGCTCGGCGAACTCAAGCCGGGCATCGGCGCGCGGGGTGCCGGGGTCGACCGCACTCAAGCGCACGCCCATGCCGGGCACGCCCTCGCGTTCGATCAGCTTGCGGAAATGGGTCTGGGCAGTGTCGGAGATCTGGATCATCAGGCTATTCTAGCCAAGTAAGCGTCAGCCGCTCATTCGGTTTATACACCGTCCGGCGCATTGTTCAGTCAACACGAGGTGGAGATTCCCATGGCCGACCTGATTCCACTGGCCCAGGCCCGTTGCGTGCCGCGCAAAGGCAGCGACCACAAGCTTGGCGAAGCCCGCCTGGCCGAACTGCTGCCGCAGATTCCCGGCTGGGAGCTGAGCGAGGGTGGTCAGGCCCTGTCGCGCACCTTCCGCTTCAAGGATTACTACGCCACCATGGCCTTCGTGAACGCGCTGGCCTGGATCGCTCATCGCGAGGACCACCATCCGGACCTTGGCGTGCACTACGACCGCGCGGTCGTGCGCTTCTCCACCCATGACGTGGGCGGCCTGAGCGAGAACGACTTCATCTGCGCGGCAAAGACTTCGGCCCTGACGGAGCAACTGCCATGAACATACGTTTGCTGAGCCTGTCCCTGATCGCTGCGACCGGCCTGGCCGGCTGTGGCCCGTCCGAACCGCCGGCACCACCACCGCCGCCGCCGACCGAAGTGGCCGCGGTGAAGACGCCGCCGCCGCAGTACCCGCTGGAACTGGCCTGCATGGGCGTGGGTGGCACCAGCACCTTCAAGGTGACCATCGGCACCGACGGCAAGCCGAGCGAAGTGGCTCTGCTGACCGGCGCCGGCAACCCGCAGCTGGACGAGCTGGCCAAGACCGCCGTGCAGGGCTGGCAGTTCAATGCCGCCACCCGCAACGGCCAACCGGTGCCGGCCACCATCCAGGTGCCGGTCAGCTTCAACCCGCCGCAGCCGAAGCCAGACCAGTGCTTCGCCATCGAAGAACGCCTGCGTCGCGGCGGCTGATCGCCCGTACCCCGACGAGGCCAGCCGACGCCCGCCTCGCCCTCGCCGCCCCGGCACAGCCCGGGGCGGTTGTCTGTTGACCAGGACCGCGTCGGTACATGCTGCAGATTCCCCCCGAAAATGTCTGGATCGCACTGGCGGTCACCCTTGCGGCCGGCCTCGCCACCGCCATCGGCAGCCTGCTGGTGCTGTTCTCGCGCCGGCCCAATCCGCGCCTGCTGGCGTTCGGCCTGGCCTTTGCCGGCGGCGCAATGGTCTATGTGTCGCTGTCGGAGATCCTCAACAAGTCCATTGCCTCGTTCGCACTGGCCTATGGCGAGCGCACCGGCTTCACCTACGGCACCCTGGCCTTCCTGCTGGGCGTGATCGTGATCGTGCTGATCGACCATTTCATTCCCAATCCGCATGACAGTCTGGACAAACAGGACCCGGCGTTCCGCGAGAACAGCCGCGAGTACCTGAAGCGGGTTGCCCTGCTGACCTCGATCGCGATCACCGCGCACAATTTCCCGGAAGGGCTGGCGACCTTCTTCGCGACGCTGGAAAGCCCGTCGGTGGGCATGCCGCTGGCCTTCGCCATCGCCATCCACAACATTCCCGAGGGCATTGCGATTGCGGTGCCGGTGTACTTCGCTACCCAGAACAAGTTCTATGCGTTCAGCGCCAGCCTGCTGTCGGGCCTGGCCGAACCGGTGGGCGCGGCGCTGGGCTACTGGCTGCTGTCCGGGTCGTTGTCGCACGCCACCTTCGGCTGGGTGTTCGGGCTGATCGCCGGCGTGATGGTGTTCCTGGCGCTGGACGAGCTGCTGCCGGCGGCCAAGCGCTATGCCAAGGGCCACGAGACGGTGTACGGGCTGGTGGCAGGCATGGGCACGCTGGCGATCAGCCTGGTGCTGTTCAAGTGGTGAGGGGCGCAGCAGGACGCATCCACGCACGGCGTGGATCTACCGCCCCCAGGTAGCGCCAGGCCAGGCCTGGCGACAGTGACTGGCGCCCTGCACTGCTTTCAGCGGAGCCGGTCCAGCGCCTCGACCAGCTCATCGGCCAGCGGCGCGTTCAGTACATACGGGCTCTTGCCATCGTCCAGTGCGAACTCCAGCGAGGCCGCGTGCAGGAAGAGGCGTTTCAGGCCGATCTGCTCACGAAGCCGCTTGTTGACCGCAGGATCGCCGTACTTGTCGTCACCGGCCACCGGATGCCCCAGATGCTGGGCATGCACGCGGATCTGGTGGGTGCGGCCGGTCTCGATGCGCACTTCGCAGTACGAATGGCCGCCGCGACGCTCCAGCACACGGAAGTGGCTGATCGATTCCTTGCCGATCGCGTTCACCTGCACATGGCGCTCGCCGCCCTGGCGCAGACCCACGTGCAGCGGCGCGTCGACCGTCATCACACCGTCGGGCATGCGCCCGGCCAGCAGGGTCAGGTAGCGCTTGCGGATGCCGGCGCCATGGTCTTCACGCAGCAGCGCCTGCAGTTCGCTCAGCGCCGAGCGCTTCTTGGCCACGATCAGCAGGCCCGAGGTGTCGCGATCCAACCGGTGGACCAGCTCCAGGGTCTGGCCCGGGCGCAGGGCACGCAGCGTCTCGATGGCGCCGAAGCTGATGCCGCTGCCACCGTGGCTGGCCACGCCGGTCGGCTTGTTCAGGGCCAGCAGGCGGGCATCCTCGAAGACGATGGCCTGCTCCAGGCGGCGCATGAACGCCTCCGGCGGACCGGCCTTGTCTCCTTCCTCACTGAGACGAACCGGCGGCACACGCACCTCATCACCCGCCTCGAGCTTGCGTTCGGCCTTGGCGCGGCCACCATTCACCCGTACTTGGCCGCTGCGCACCAGCTTGTAGACCAGGCTGCGCGGGGCGCCCTTCAGCTGGCCGAGCAGGAAGTTGTCCAGACGCTGGCCGGCACGGTCGGCGGGAACGGTGATCATGCGCACGGAAGGCTTGTCGCCAGCGGGCTTGGTGGGGTCTTGGGCAGTCATCAGGCTGTTTATTCTGTTACACTCGGGGGGCGAGATAAGGGATTGATTTCGTTGGAAGTTACTCAGGGCCAGAAGCCCAGCTTCCGACGAATCCGGCACAGTGCGCGACCACCGCCCGCGGGGCGGCCATGTTAGCGGCTCACCGGCCTTCCCGGCCATCGCCGGATGCCTGACACGCAACCGTGCTGAACATGTCCCGCGTGGCGCTCCAGCCTGGCTGACAGCTGCCTGCGGCCTGTAACACCCCAAAACCCATAAGAGTGAAGCGCTCCCGCGGCCTGCCGTGGTGTCGTAGCGCTGGAAACCCAAGCCGCCCTCCCCGCGCTTGCGCGAATGGGCGGCGAACCGTGTCCAGAGGCGAAACCCCATGGCGTTCCGCGCGGTAGCCGCTTGCGAGGAACGCAACAATGAAGCGAATGCTGATCAACGCCACGCAGGCTGAAGAGCTGCGTGTTGCCATCGTGGATGGCCAGTCGTTGTATGACATCGACATCGAGCAGCCGTCGAAGGAACAGAAGAAGTCCAACATCTACAAGGGCCGGATCTTCCGCATCGAGCCCTCGCTGGAAGCGGCCTTCGTTGAATACGGTGGCGGCCGCCATGGCTTCCTGCCGCTGAAGGAAATCTCCCGCGACTACTTCCAGGCCGGTGTCGACCACAACAAGGCCGGCATCCGCGAGCTGCTGAAGGAAGGCCAGGAGATCGTCGTCCAGGTGGACAAGGAAGAGCGCGGCAACAAGGGCGCTGCCCTGACCACGTTCATCTCCCTGGCCGGCCGCTACATGGTACTGATGCCGAACTCGCCGAGCGCGGGCGGTGTCTCCCGCCGCATCGAAGGCGAAGACCGGGCTGCCCTGAAGGACGCCCTGGACAAGCTGAACATCCCCGACGACATGGGCGTGATCATCCGCACCGCCGGTGTTGGCCGCGATGCCGAAGAGCTGCAGTGGGATCTGGATTACCTGCTGAACGTCTGGCGCGCCATCGCCGAAGCGGCCCTGAGCAAGCCGGCCCCGTTCCTGATCTACCAGGAATCGCGCCTGATCGTGCGCGCCCTGCGTGACTACCTGCGTGCCGATATCGGCGAGATCCTGGTGGACACCGAGGAGATGTACGAGCACGCCCGCGAGTTCATGCAGCAGGTGATGCCGCAGACCCTGCGCAAGCTCAAGCATTACAAGGACGACATCCCGCTGTTCAACCGCTTCCAGATCGAATCGCAGATCGAAGGCGCCTACGAGCGCAACGTGCGCCTGCCGTCGGGCGGCTCGATCGTGGTCGACCAGACCGAAGCGCTGACCGCCGTCGACGTCAACTCCTCGCGCGCCACCAAGGGCAGCGACATCGAGGACACCGCCTTCCAGACCAATCTGGAAGCAGCCGAGGAAGTGGCCCGCCAGCTCCGCCTGCGCGACCTGGGCGGCCTGGTGGTCATCGACTTCATCGACATGGCCTCCAACAAGCACCAGCGTGAAGTTGAGAACCGCCTGGCCAACGCGCTGAAGTACGACCGCGCGCGTGTCCAGGTCGGCCGCATCTCGCGCTTCGGCCTGCTGGAAATGAGCCGCCAGCGCCTGCGCCCGAGCCTGGGCGAGTCCAGCCAGATCGTCTGCCCGCGTTGCGACGGCCACGGCCGCATGCGCAGCGTCGAGTCGCTGTCGCTGTCGATCATCCGCGTCGCCGAAGAGCATGCGATGAAGGAGAACACCGGGCAGGTGCTGGTGCAGGCCCCGGTGGAGATCGCCAACTACCTGTTGAACGAAAAGCGCAGCGCCCTGCGCGAGATCGAGCAGCGCCACGAGGCGCCGATCGTGATCGTCGCCGACGAGCAGCTGCACACCCCGCACTACACCGTCACCCGCCTGCGCGAGAACGAGCTGGGTGAAGAGAGCAACAAGCCCAGCTACCAGCGCGGCACCCCGCGCAAGCTGCCGGTGCACGCGCTGACCAAGGGCCAGCTGAACATCCCGCCGCCGGCGGTGACCCAGGTCAAGCACACCTCCCCCGCCCCGGTGCGCGAGGAAGTGGAGCCGGCCGCAGCGGCCCCGGCCCCGGTCGTGGCAGCGCCGGTGGCGCCGGCCCCGAGCGGCGGCGTGATCGGTTGGCTCAAGCGCGTGTTCGGTGGCGAACCGGCCCCCGCGCCGGCGCCGGCAGCCCCTGCTGCACGCCAGCAGCAGGACGGCGGCCGCAAGGACCGCAACAAGGATCGCAACAAGGACCGCAAGGACCGTCGCGACGACAACCGTGGCAATGGCGGCAACGGCAACGCGCAGCAGCAGAAGGACGGCGGCAACCGAAAGGACCGCGGTGAGCAGCGCAGCAAGGACGGCCGCAACGGTAACAACGGCAATGCCCAGCAGCAGCCGCAGCAGGGCAAGCAGAAGGAGCCGCAGCAGAAGGATGGCCAGCAGCAGCCGCAGCAGCAGAACAAGCCGCGCAACGAGCAGCAGGGCCAGAACCAGAACCCGCAGCAGCCCAAGCTGAAGCAGCCGAAGCAGCCGCGCCCGCAGCAGGACGCTGACAAGCCGGCCGAGAAGCCGCAGCGCAACGCCGCCGAAGCACCGGCCGAAGCCGTGACCGCGACTGCAGCCGTGGCCGCCACCGCCGTCGCCGCCAATGTGGTGACCGCGCAGGAAGCCACTGCACCGGTCGCCCCGGTTGCCCCGGTCGCCGCCGCTCCGGTGGACACCGCAGCACCGGTCGAGACCGCTGCCAACACTGCCAGCGAGGCCGAGGTGGTTGTGGTTGCCGGTGAAGAGGCTGCAACCGACGCCAATGGCGAGCAGGCAGGCGAAGGCGCGACCCGCCGTCGTCGTGGCCGTCGTGGTGGCCGTCGTCGTCGTCGCGGTGGCGCCGAGAACGCCGCCGGCAGCGACGCCCTGGGCGATGACCAGGACGATGGTGACGACGGTGATGACGCCGAGCCGAACGTCGACAGCACTGCCGGCACTGCGCCGGTCGGCGCTGCGCAGCCGACCCGTTCGCAGCCGGAGTTCGACTTCGATGACGAAGCCGAGCCGGCCGCTGCCGACGCCGCGAAGCCGGTCCGTGCTGCCGCCGCCGTTGCCGCCGCACCGGTCGCCGTGGTGAGCAGCGCCGTGGTCGAAGCCGCCGCCCCGGTCGAAGCTGCCGCGAAGACCGAAGCGGTGTCCTCGCCGGTACAGACCAGCATGCTTGATGCCATCGACGCCGCGACCCCGGTCCAGCCGGTGGCCGTTGCCGCGCCGGCAATCGAAGCCATTGCGCCGATGACCGAAGCCAAGCCGGTCGCGGTTGAAGCAGCCCCGGTGGTTGAAGCCGCTCCGGTGATCGAAGCGAAGCCGGCGGCGGTCGAGGCTGCGCCGGTGGTGGAAGCCAAGCCGGAGATCGTTGAAGCCGCGCCGGTGGTCGAAGCCAAGCCGGTGGCCGTTGAGGCTGCGCCGGTGGTTGAAGCCAAGCCGGTCGTCGAGCCCGTCGTGGCCGCCGAACAGCCGGTCGTTCCGGTGGCGGTGGAAGCCGCGCCGATCGAAGCCGCTGCCCCGGTCGCCGAAGCGGTGGTGACGCCGTCGATCGACCCGGTCGCCGATGGCCATGCCGACGCTGCAGCCCAGGCTGCAGAAGCCAAGGCCGACGAAGAAGACGAAGAGGCCGCCAAGCGCACGCCGCCGGCGAACTGATCGCGCTTTGATCGCGTGAAAGCGAAACGGCGGGGATCAATGATCCCCGCCGTTTTTGTTTGTGCGTCAGGCGCGTGCAGCGCTCTGGTAGAGGCCAACCTCGGTTGGCGCCGTTGTTGGAGCGAACGCGGACACGCCCGTGCCAACCAAGGTTGGCACCCACCAGGGCACAACCCGCGCACGGTCACTGCTCTGGTAGAGGCCAACCTCGGTTGGCGCCGTTGTTGGAGCGAACGCGGACACGCCCGTGCCAACCAGGGTTGGCACCCACCAGGGCACAACCCGCGCACGGTCACTGCTCTGGTAGAGGCCAACCTCGGTTGGCGCCGTTGTTGGAGCGGACGCGGACACGCCCGTGCCAACCAAGGTTGGCAGCTACCAGGACATCAGCGCGCCGGTGCGAACTGCAACCGGGTCCACACGCCGTAGTGATCGGATGCCCAGCGACCGCTGTCGTCGGGCTGGTCAAACAGCAGCTTCGCCTCGCGCGCGACCATCTCGTCCTGCTGGAAGAAGATGTGGTCGATCCGCGAAGGCGCCTGGTAGTAATGACGATTGAGCGTACTGACCCCGGCCAGGTCGGTGCTGACGTGCACGCTGCCGTAGCTGTCGCCGTAGTGACTGCGCAGCTCGCTCAGGTCGCCGGCGTCCACCAGCGCATTGAAATCGCCGGCGATCACCACCGGTGCACCGGCCGAAGTTGCAGTGATGAAGCGCAGCAGGTCCTCGACCTGGGTGCGGCGGATGCGCTGACCACTCGCGTCGTTGCGCTCGTTCAGATGCGTGGCATAGACGTTCACCGGCGTGCCGTCGACGTCGATGCGCAGGTGAGCCACCGTGCGGTAGTCGTCCAACGGCTGCAGCAGATGTTCCCCCTGGCCGAGGATCGGCCGCCGGGTCAGCAGCGCATTGCCGTAGCGCTTCGGTGCGCCCACCGGGTCGGTGGACACGAACACGTACCTGTAGCCGAGTTGGCCGGCCAGCCATTGCGCCTGGTTGCGCACGTTGCGGCGCTGGATCACCTCCTGCAGGGCAACCGCATCCGGCTGCAGGCGCTTTAGCTCGGCCAGGATGGTGCGGCGCCGGCTCGGCCAGTCTTCGCGGTCATGATGCAGGTTGAAGGTGACCATGCTCATGCCCGGCGCACTGGCAACGTCGGCCGCCGCAGTCGTGGCAGCCGGTTCGGCCGCCATCATCACGCCCGGCAATGCCAAGGCAATTGCCAGCCCCAGGGCCCGCACCGATGTGCGCACCCTCGCCCCCTGCTGCTTCATCGCTACTGTCCCTTGCGCTCGGCGCGGCGCACCGCGCTCGGCACGTCGATCTCGATCCGCGCCGGCAGCTGGTGCACGTGCAGTTCCTTGTTGATCCACTCGGCGGCTTCGCCGTTGACCGTCGCCTCGCCCGGATCACCCGCGTACGGCCATGGCAGCACCACGCCCCCCACCGGCGGCACCAGGCCCGGCTGCACCTCCAGCACCAGCTGCTTGTCGCTGCGCTGCAGGCGGTAGTTGAGCTGGCCCTGCGGCGTACGCAGGCCCTGCACGGCGATGCCCTCGCCCTGCAGCCATGCGGTCGGTACGCCGGCGGCCAGCACCAGCGCATCGTCCATGTCGCGGTTATAGGCGAACATGTCCAGCGCCGAGCGCACGAAGTCCGAAGCCACCCAGGCATGCGGCAGGTCACCGACGAAGAACGGTTTGCGTGGCGTGCGCGAAACCACCTCGGCCCACTGGTTCCAGGCCTGCGGTGCGCGATCCTTGAAGAAGAACTCGGTGGCCTGCCAGGCGCGGTCGCGCCAGCCCAGGCGCACGAACGCAGCCACGTTGCGCCATTCGTAGGGCGTGTAGTCCTTCCACTCGCGCTTGCCGTCGCGACGCGCCACGAACTCCTTCCAGTAGCGCTCGAAGGTCGCACCCAGCGCCTGCTGCGGCAGGCGATCCTGTTCGCCGCCCGGGGCCAGCGCGATGGTGGTCGAGGTCGCGTCGAAGTCGCCCAGCTCGGCCGAGCCCGGCAGGTAGTCGATGTTGTGCTGCTGCATCGCCAACAGCAACGAGGCCTGCAGGTCATCGCGGAACTGGTCGCGCGATTCGGCGATCTGCATCGCCTCGACCTTGCCCAGCTGGGTCGCCAGCAGCGCTGCATCCTTGTAGCCACGCAGTGCCCAGAAGTTGTCCCAGTACGAATGCATCGGCTTGGCCGAATAGCCTTCGTGGCTGATCGAGGCCGGCATCATGCCGTAGAAGGCCGGGTTGCGCGCGCGGTTCTCCTCGGTGCGTTCGCTGGCACGCAACTGCTCCATGTAGCTGTAGGCGCCCTGCACGTGCGGCCACATCAGCTCGACGAAGGTGCTGTCGCCGGTATAGCGCCCATACTCGGCGATGCTGTAGATCAGCTCGCCATGGCTGTCGTTCTCCGGCACCGGGTCGCTACCACGTGCGTCGACACAGCATGGCACCTTGCCGTTCTCGAACTGGTAGGGCGCATACCAGTTGATGTAATCGCGCACGGCATCGCTGCGGCCCATGCGCAGCAGCCCCTCAGAGATCATCGCGCCATCGCGGATCCAGCTGCGCGCATACGAACGCGTACCCGGCTGCAGGCGCGGCCCCACGCGCGAAATCAGCATGTGCGCGACCGCGGTGCGCAGGGTATCGACCAGCGCCTGGCCCGCAGCCGGCACCTGCAGCGAGACCACGCCCAGCTTCTGCCGCCATTGCTCGGCCACCTGCGCCTGCGCCTTGGCCACGTCCAGCGCCTGCGGCGCCCAGCCACCGGTCTGTGGCAGCACCACCGCCACTTCACGGCTCTGCCCGGGCTCCAGCTTGATCGTGTACATCAGCGCACCCGACGCCATGCCGGTACTGTCCTTCACCGCCGTGGTCGCCGGGTACGTGCCGCTTTCCAGATGCATCGCATCGAGCTTGCCGTCGAACGTACTGGCAAAGCGCGCGTCCGGCACCTGCAGTGGGTAGATACGCGGCTCACCGTTGACCCGCACCAGCTGCTCGCCCACGTCCAGCGCATCGATGCGGCTGAAGCCACCGACGGTGTTGAGGAACTGGGTGGGCGGGTTGACCTGCCACGGCCGGATCGCCAGTGCCAGCGTGTACTCGTGTGCGACCTTGTCCGGATTGCTCAGCCGGTAACGGCCGATCAGCTGCGCGCGCTCCGGCGTGCCCTGCACGAAGCTGGTCACCGCCAGGCCGACCTTCTCATGCACCCAGTCGACGTTGGCGATCGGCAGGTAGTGATCCTGCAGCGACTGTGTGATGGCCACCTTGGACCAGTCCAGCAGCTTGCCGTCGAGGCGGATGAATGGTTCGATGCTGAAGCTGCCCTTGGCCGGCTCCAGTGCGCCGTCCTCACTGATCAACGCCTGTTCCTGGCCGCCATCAAGGCCGAGCAGGGTCCAGTAGGGCTGCTCGCCCACATAGGCGCGCGGCAGCGAACCGCGCGGCAGGTCGGCGGCCACCGAGGACAGGAACGCGTTCGGCGTGGCCGCGAAGGCCAGCGGCTTGAGCGCGATGTCACGGATGCCGTAGCGCCAGTTCGGGCCATCCTGCAGATCGAAGCGCACGTAGCGCGCATCGGTGTCCGGCAGGGCCAGCCAGTCACGCCCACCGGCACCACTGGTGACTTCACGCACGGTGCGCCAGTCACGACCATCCTCCGAAGTCCGCACGGTGTAGCGGCGCGCCTCCAGGTTCGGCAGCCAGTCGATCACCGCACCGCCGATCTCGCGGCTCTTGTGCAGATCCAGGCTGATGGTCTGCTGCTTGACCCCGCCACTGATCCAGAACGTATCGCTCTTGCCGTCGATCATGCGGTCCTGCAGCGCGGTGGCGGTATCAGCGATCACCGACGGCACCAGCGCCGAATCATCCTGCGGCGGCAATCCCTGCAGGGTCAGCTTGTCGAAGCACACGGTACCGCGGCCGCCGACCTTGCTGTAGATCGTGAACTCGACCGCGGCGCTGCGCGCCATCTCCTTCTCGGGCGAGGGCCCCCACGCCTTGTCGATCTGGCGGCGGCGATATTCGACCGGCGTCCACCCCTTGGGGAAACTGTAGCCGGGACGATTGACCCACCAGACGTTGTCGCCGCTGGCATCGATCAGCTTGAACTGCAGGTCGTTGCCCGGCGAATCACCACGCAGCTGGAACCCGAAGCGGTAATTGACCGGGTATTCGATGTTCAGCGCGCGGCGGATGCCGACGTAGCCGGAAACATCGTGGAAGTCATAGTCCAGGCACAGCGCGCGGCCGCCGCCAGCGCCACTGACCGGTCGCAGAGAACCACTGACCTGGTCGGACAGCACCAGCTTCCAGGCGCCAATGTCGTCGAAATCGTCCAGCACCTTCGGTGCCGGCAGCGCCGGAGGTGCGGCGATCGCCAGGGAGGTCCACAACAGGCCCAGTCCAACGGCGATCGCTCGCTTCATCCTTTGACGCTCCCCAACAACAGACCTTGGATGTAGTACCGCTGCAGCACCAGGAACAGCGCCAGCACCGGAACCACGGTGACCACCGCGCCGGCCATCATCATTTCCACGTCCATGATGTGCTCGCGCGAGAGGGTGGCCAGCGCCACCGGCAAAGTGTAGTGCTCCTGATCGGTCAACACGATCAACGGCCACATGAAATCGTTCCATGCGCCCATGAAGGTGAAGATCGCCAGGGTCACCAGCACCGGCTTGAGCATCGGCAGCACGATCTGGAAGAAGATGCGCAGCTCCCCCGCCCCGTCGATGCGCGCCGCTTCCAGCAGTTCGTCCGGAATCGAACGCGCGTACTGGCGCACCAGGAAGATGCCGAACACGCTGGCCAGCGCCGGCACGATCACGCCGCCGAAGCTGTTGACCAGGCCCAGCTGCTTCATCAGCAGGAACAACGGCAGCATCGCCACCTGCGCAGGGATCACCAGCGCCGCCATCAGGACCTGGAACAGGCGCTCGCGGCCGACGAAATTCAGCTTGGCGAAGGCGTAGCCGGCCATCGTGTTGAGCAGCAGCGACCCCAGGGTAATGCCGACCGACACCAGCAGGCTGTTGGCGAAGTTGCCGCCCATGCCGGTGCGCGCGAACAACTCATGGTAGTTGCGCGTGGTGATGCTCGATGGCAGCAGCGGCGGCGGGAAGTGGGTCGCCTCGCCCTGCGGCATGAACGAGACCGAGAGCATCCACAGCAGCGGTGCCAGGCTGACCAGGGCCAGCACCAGCAACGCACCATTGATCAACCATGGATACCAGCGCGACTGGCCGATTTCACGACTCATACCAACTGCCTCTTGCGGCCGAAACGCAGCATCACGGTGGTCACCGCCAGGATGATCAGGAACAGCAGGAACGCCACCGCGGAGGCGCGTCCCAGGTTCCACCACTTGAAGCCTTCCTCGAACATGAAATACAGCACGCTGACGGTGCTCTGCAGTGGGTCGCCGCGGGTCATCACATAGGGTTCGGCGAACAGCTGGAAGTAGCCGGACACGGTGATCACGCCGACCACCAGCAACACCGGGCCGAGCATCGGCAGGGTGATGTGCAGAAACTGCTTCCAGCGCGAGGCACCGTCGATGCGGGCGGCCTCGTACAGGTCATGCGGGATCGCCTGCAGGCCCGCCAGGAAGATCACCATGTTGTAGCCGAAGTTCTTCCACACCGCGAACAGCATGATGGTCGGCATCGCCCAGTTGGGATCACCCAGCCAGTCGATCGGACTGATGCCCAGGTGGCCCAGACCGTAGTTCACCAGACCGTAACTGGTATGGAACAGGTAGCGCCAGATCACCGCCACCGCCACCAGCGTGGTCACCACCGGCGCGAACAGTGCGGTGCGGAACAGCGCCTTGAAGCGGGCGGCCGGTGCATTCAGCAGCATCGCCGCGCCCAGCGACACGGCGATCGACAACGGCACGCCGATCAACACGAAGTACGTGGTGTTCCACAGCGACTTCCAGAACATCGGCGTCTGCAGCAGGTCGATGTAGTTGCCCAGACCGACGAAGCGCAGGTTGCTGCTGTCAGCCAGGGCATACAGGTCGAAGTCGGTCACGCTCAGCGCCAGCGCCGAAGCCACCGGCAGGCCGAAGAACATGCCCAGCACGATCAGCGAGGGGCCGGCAAAGATCCAGCCGGCAAGTGAAGTACGTTTCATTGCACGCTCCCGGCGGCCACGGCACTGCTCGATTGCGGCGACGGCACGCGCTGCTGCAGGCGTTGTTGTTCATGCATCCAGCGGCGCTTGGCCAGCACCTTGTCCACGCGCTGGTCCAGCTCTTCCACGGCCTTGTCCTGCGCCAGGCCACCACGCACTACCTTCTCGGTGACGATGCGCATTTCCTGCACGATGCGCTCCCACTCAAGCACCTTCGGCGTCGGCTTGACCCGCTCCAGCTGGTCACGGAACGCAGCCGCCAGCGGATCGTTGGCCAGCGACGGTGCGTTCCAGGTGCTGCGACGCGGCGGCAGGTCACCGATGATGGAATGGAAGCGCGCCTGGATTTCCGGGCGCGACAGGAACTCGATCAGCTTCCAGGAGGCTTCCTTCTGCTGCGACTTGCGGAAGATCACCAGGCTGGTGCCTCCGGCGATGCCGGCGCCCGGACCGTCCGGACCCGGCAGCGCGGCCGTGCCCCACTGCCCTTCCAGCTCCTTGGGCTGCAGCTTCTTGAACTCGCGGATGTTCCAGGGGCCGGAAATGTAGAACACATTGAAGCCGCGGAAGAACTCATCCCAGACGTTGGAGATCTGCGTCTCGGACATCTTCGGCGCCCAGCCCTGCTCGAACATGTTGGCGTAGAAGGCCAGGGTGCGACGGAAACCGGGGCTGGAGAAATTACCGCGGGTGTCCTCGTCGCGCAGCAGCGGGTCGGGCTGCTGCAGGGCCAGCGACAGCTGCTGCTCGAACTCGTTGATCGGCATCAGCACCGCGTAGCGGTTCGGGCCCTGCATCTTCTTGATCGCCGCCATCTGCTCGTCCCACTCGGCCCACGTACGCGGCGGATGGTCGAAGCCGGCCTTGGCCAGCAGGTCCTTGCGGTAGAAGATCAGGCGGGTATCGACGTACCAGGGCACGCCCACCAGCTCGCCATGGATCACGTTGGTATCCCAGATACCCTGGAAGTAGTCCTTCGGGTCGACCACCGACGAATGCTGCACGAATGGCTGCAGCGGGGTCAGCGCATCCAGCTCGGCGAACTCCGGCACCCAGGTGTTGCCGAGCTGGCACACGTCTGGCAGACCGTCGGCGGCGAATGCGGTCAGCAGCTTCTCGTGCGCGGCGGTCCATGGGATGTTCTGTACATCCACCTTGATGCCCGGGTTCTCGGCCTCGAATTCGTGGATCAGCTCGCTGACCACCTCTGCTTCGCGGCCCATCGCCCAGAAGCGCACGGTGGTGGTGCCCGGCTCGGTGCGGGCGCAGCCGGCCACGGCCAGTGCGGCCAGGGCAGGCAGCGCCCAGCGGCGCAGGCGGTCGATCCAGTTCGGCATCGGGTTACTTGCCCTGGCCTGTGGTGCGGTTGGCATTGTTCTTCTGTTCCTGCGCGGCAGCCGCGCGTGATTCGGCGATACCCACCGCGCGTGCCGCCGCGGCCTTTTCGTCTTTCTGCAGTTCCAGCGGCTGGAACGAGCCTTCCGGCGCCAGCCAGCCACCACTGAACCCGGCCCGCTCCAGTCCCTTGCGGATGTACGGATTCTTCTTCATCACTTCCCACACGAAATCATTCCGGTAGTTGGCGATCATGGTCAGGATCGGGCCCTGGTCGATGGCGATGTAGTCGCTGGCGACCCAACCGCGATCCGGCACCAGGCGGCCGGTCTTGATCGGGATGTCGTAGTTGAAGCTGGGGTTGAACGAATCCAGGAAGCCGTAGCTGGAATAGATGTAGTCGCCAAAGCGCTTGTGCATCTCCAGCGTGGCCGGGATCACCTGCTCGGGGGCGAACACCACCGACGCGATCGCGGCGGTGGGAGCGATGGTGCCGTCGTCGAAGTTCTCGCGCAGGCCCGCGCCGCGCGAGGAGTAATGGCGGAACTGGCGCTGCTCGCCGCGATAGTCCTGGGTGGTGTTCTGCGGTCCGTCGCTGGCGGTCAAACCCCACACGTTCTCGCCGTACTCCTTCCACTGCATCGGGTTGGCGATGGCGTATTCGCGCTGGGCCAGCGCGGCCGAGCGGCTGTTGAGGAAATAAGTGCTGCCGCGCTCACGCATGTACGCGTCCTGGATGTCGCGGAAGTCGATCCAGACGTGGCTGTACTGGTGGCCGAACAGCGGGCCGAAGGACAGGTATTCCTGACCCTGGTAGACACCCCAGTCGTTGTCGTAGGTACGCGTCCACACGGTCCACGCATCCGGGCTGACCGGGTGCGTCGGCGAGCCCAGGGCGAGGATGTAGACCATCATCGCCTCGTTGTAGCCCATCCAGTCGTGGTCGATGAAGCCGCTCTCCGGGAACCAGCCCATCGAGATCAGCGGCGCACGCTGCTGCAACCACGGCCAGTCGACCTTCTTGTACAGGGTGTCCGCGATCTGACGGATCTCCTTCTCGCGCGGATCGTCGCCGTCGTAGTACGACTGCGCGAACAGCACGCCCATCATCAGCAGCGCGGTATCCACCGAGGACAGTTCGACCCAGCTGTCGTAGCGGCGGCCTTCCTGCATGTCCAGGAAGTGGTAGTAGAAGCCCTTGTAGCCGGCCTTGCCGGTGCGCTGCGGGCCCATCGGCACGTCGCGGAAGAACTTCAGCGTGGTCAGGGTGCGGTCAATCGCCTGGTTGCGGCTGACCCAGCCGTTCTCGATGCCGATCGGGTACGCGGTCAGCGCGAAGCCGACCGAGGCGATGCTGGCGAACGGCCGCGACGGATAGCGGTCCGGGGTCAGGCCATTGATCTCGTTGGTGGTGTCCCAGAAGAACTGGAAGGTGCGGCGTTCGATGTCATCGAACAGCGGCGGCAGTTCCGGTTTCATCGGCCGCGGCGGTGCATCGGCCTCGATCAGGATCACCGGCGGCCGCGGCTTGGCAGGCTCCTGCTGGGCCGGCTGGCAGGCAGCAACGGCCAGGCTCAACGCCGCGGCGGACAACAGATGGCGTGCCTGCATGGCGCGATTCCTCCGGTGGTCTGATCGATGGGAAAGCATACCGTCCAATGATCTGAAATCGTTTACAAGGTCTGCTCTGAAAAAACCACGAAAAACGTGGTTTGACACCGCGATCATTGCCCATGCCGCTGCCCTCTGGCCGGCAGCGGCATGGGCAATGGACCGGCACGGGGCCGGCCATTGCCGTTTTCACGCGCCCGATGCCGCCGACGGAGCAGCGGCATCGGGGTACTGCATCGGGCGGTTCCGCTTAGAAGCGGAAGCCGACCTCCGCCTTGACCTGGCGCGGCGTACCGATGATGTCGCCGGTCTCGTTGTAGCTGACCAGCAGCTTGCCATCGCTCTTCACGTAGTTCAGGTTCGAGAAGTTGTCGAAGTTGAGCACGTTGATGATGTCGATACGCGCATACAGCTCGGTATCGCCGGCCAGCTTGAAGGTCTTGGTCGCCTGCAGGTCGAGCGAGCGGTAGCCGAAGATCTTGCCGCCAAGCAGGAAGTGACCATTGCCCGACGGCGTGCCGGCAGCCGGGGTCGGCAGGCAGTTGGAATTGCCGGCCTGGGCGATGCAGGACCAGTCGTTGCCCGGGGTCGGCGTGGCCAGGGTCAGCTTGCCGCCGAACGTGATGCCCCAGATGCCATCGTACGAACCGGTGACCACCAGGCGGTGGCGCGGCGCGCCGTTGGACTTGATGGTCGGGTACTCACCGATGGTGCCGCGATCGAACGAATAGTGCTCGTTGATGTTGCGGTTGTGGCGGGCATTGGTCCAGGTATAGGCGATCGAGGTGCCCCAGCCGCTTTCCTTGCTGTACGGCTTCTGCGCCGACAGCAGGATCTGGGTGGCGCGGGTCTTGATGCCCTGCTGGCCGATGATCAGGCTGCCGAAGCCCGGAATGTTGCAGCCCCACGGCTGACCATAGGTCGGTTCTTCAGCACCGCACAGCATCTGGTTGTCGAAGAAATTGCCGTTGTTGAAGCGATTGCCCAGCGTGTAGGCGAAGCCATCGTAGGTCAGCGTGCGCGAAATGGTGGCGTCAGTCAGCCACTCGCCGAACTGATTGCTCATACCGAGGCTGAACTGGTCGGCGTACGGCACCTTCATGTTGTTGTTCAGCAGGTCGACTTCCATGCCTTCATTGCTGGTGGCGCCCAGCAGTGCCTGCACGTTCTCGATGCCGTTCAGCAGGTTCGGGTTCCAGTCAAAGCACGGGGTCTGCCCGTACATGCAGCTGCCGGTGGTCGGGTTGCGGAAGAACACGGTCGGCTGCGGCAGTGCCAGCTTGGTGGTCTCCAGCGCGAGGTTGTCGAACAGGTCGCGATCATAGGACCGGCCGGCGCCACCATGGAACACGTGCTGCTCGTCGGCGTTGACGTCATACGAGAAGCCCAGGCGCGGCTGCCATGCATTCTTGAAATTCTTGCGATTGTGACCGGTGCTGATGTAGTCGTTGACGTTCAAACCACTGAGCGCCAGCGTCTGCGCATAGGTCTGACCCGGAGGCGCATGCTTGTCCTGCGAGAACAATGCGTTCACAACCTCCGGTGGGGTCACGAAATCGGTATAGACCGGGTTCTTTTCGTAATCCCAGCGCAGGCCGATGTTCAGCTGCAGGTGGTCATTGACCTGCCAGTCGTCCTGGATGAACAGGCCGATCTGCTTGACCTTGGCGCGCACTTCAGACTGCACGCCGGTGACACCGGTGCTGGCCTTGGTGAACTGCGCCTTGTAAGGGGTACCGGACGAGAAGGCAGGGTTGTCGATGGTGTAGAAGAACTGCGGATTGATCTGCGCCGCGTCGGAGGCGTACAGATCGATCTGCTTGTACTTGGCACCCATCTTGACGGTGTGGTCGCCGGCCCACTGCAGGCCATCCAGAGTCAGGTTGTCTTCGATCGCCCAACCCTTCTGGCCCTTTACCTGCGAGGCGAACGCATCGGCTGCACCGATCTGGACGAGGGTCTTTTCCTGCGGGGTGTTCCGGTTCTTGTCACCAAAGTCAGGCGCGGTGTAGATGATGCCGTTGCCGTAGTTCAACGGCAGCGGATTGTTGAACGCCTCTTCATGGGTGACCATCAACTCGTTGTAGAAGCGCTCGCCGCTGTGGTTCCAACGCAGGGCATAGCGACGGTCGGTGTTGTCCACCACCTTGCCGTGCACCTTGGCGGTCTGGCCGCTGAACTGCTGCTGGTTCTCGTCGCGGTCCTGGAAGGTCAGTTCGATGCGATCGTTGTCGGTCGGCTCGAAATCGATCTTGGCGAAGATCAGGTCCTGCTGGAACGGCTGGCTGGCCGGGCCCAGGCCGGCGGCACCGTCAGCGGGCAGATTGGCGGCCGATGCAGTCACCGCACCGTCCGGCGCGATGGTCACCGGCAGATCGAAGCGCTTGGCTTCATAGGTGACGAAGAAGTGGGCCTTGTCCTTGATGATCGGGCCACCCAGCGCGAAGCCGTATTCCTTCTCGGCCGAGTCTTCCTTGCGCTTGCCCGGCTGGCGTTCGGCCGGGGTCATCGCACGCATGCTTTCGTTGGTATAACGGTAGAAGGTCTCACCCTTGAACTCGTTGGTACCCGACTTGGTCGCGGCGGTGATCGCGGCGCTGGAGACCTGGCCGTACTCGGCCTTGTAGTTGCCGCTGATGACCTTGTATTCACCGATGGCCAGCTGCGGGAACGGGTTGCCGGCGCTGCCGGACTGGCCGGAGATGCCGCCGCCCTTCACGTAGCTCTTCTGGCCCACACCGTCGATGTAGACGTTGGTGCCGTCAGCGTTGGTGGCACCACCGCGCAGCGAGGTGTTGCCCTTGGCATCGCGGGTGAAGATCATGCCCGGCACCGCGTCGGCGAACTCCAGGAAGTTGCGCGAGACCTGCGGGGTGGTCTGGATCTGCTGCAGGCTGACGGTCTTGCCGACTTCCGAAGTACGCACTTCCTGCAGCAGGGTCGGCGCGACGACGTTGACGGTGTCCAGGTTGGTGGCTGCGGTCGTACCCGGCGTGCTGCTGGCGGCGCCGGCAAAGTTCAGCGTAGCGGTCGAGGCCACGGTGACGGTGACCTTCTGGGTCTGGCCGTTGGCGACCACGTCATAGGTGCCCGGGTCCAGGCCCATCAGCGAGTAGCTGCCGTCGGCACGCACGGTACCGCGACGGACGGTGCCGGTGGCGACGTTGGTGGCGGTCACTTCGGCGCCGGCCTGGGCGCCGGATACCTGGCCGCGCAGGCTGGCATTGGCCGACTGCGCCATGACGTTCGGAGCGGCGGCCAGCATCAGGCAGCTGACCAGTGCGGTGCTCAGCAGCCGGCGCGCCGGCGTGCGGAAGGTGGTGTGCATCATCAACTCAATCTCCGGGTGGCGGTGACCGCTTGCGCGGTCCCTGCGATCAATCAAAAAAGAAGGAACGCCTCTGGCTTCAATGGCCCGATGGCGGAGTGGTGGAATCGCGAACTATCAAGCGGGGAACCAGGGTCTGCTTGTCCCCTGTCCCGTCCGTGGAGGTGCCGTCCATCAACTGCAGCAGGCGCGTCATGGCCCGGTCGCCGAGCTCGGCGATGCTGACCTGCATGGTCGTCAGCGAGGGGTGGACGAAACGCGCCAGTGGAATGTCATCGAAGCCCGCCAGGGCGACATCGGTCGGAACACGGACACCGGCCTGCGTGAATGCATACAGGCATCCCAGGGCCATCATGTCGTTGGCGGCGAACACGGCATCAGGCAGCGCTCCGGCTGCCAGCAACTCCTGACCGGCGCGATGGCCGGAAGCTTCGTCGAAATCACCGGGCAGCTCGATGCCCTCGGCGCCACCGCCAAAAGCCGCCAGCGCGTCACGGAAGCCGCGCAGGCGCTCGCGCGCGTCGAAGTTGAGATCCGGGCCAGAAATGAAAGCGATGCGACGGTGGCCCGCGTCGAGCAGATGGCGGGTCATCGCCATCGCACCGGCATGGTCGTCGATGCTCAGCACCGGGTGGTCCTGCCCGGGCAGATAGGTGTTGATCAACACCGTCGGCAACGACTGCGGCAGGTTGTCGGTCAGGAAACCGGGGCTCTCGGCATAGGGCGAGAGCACCAGCAGGCCGTCGACGCGGCCGCGCATGGCGCGCAGGGCCGCGCCCTGCTGCTCCTGGTCACCGTGGTAGCTGGACACCAGCAGGTGCTGGCGACGGCTACGGGCGACGTTGTCGATGCCACGCATCAGCTCGGAGAAGAATTCACCGTACAGGTCCGGCAGCACCACGCCCACCGTATTGGTGCGGCGACTGCTCAGGCTGCGGGCGGCGGCGTGCGGGGTGTAACGCAGCCGTGCGGCCACCTCCAGCACAAGCTGGCGGACCGGTTCGGCGACATTTTCATGCCCGTTGAGCGCGCGGGAAACCGTGGCCACGGAGACCCGGGCTTCGCGAGCGACGTCTTTGATTGTGATAGCTGCCTTGTTCACGAAGCCGCCCTCCACGGCTTGGACCTACCAGCATTGGCGCGGAATGTAAGCGTTTCCATCTGGGCTTGTAAACAGTCCGTTAGGCGAATGTCCCGAAATGGACATGGAAATCTGTCTGCAGCGAGCCCCCGCAGGGACCCGCCAGGACAGCGTGGGACAAGGGCTCAGCCCTGTTCTGACGGGGTCTGCGCGCGGATGGACAACGCGTGGATATCGGTCTCCATCATCTCCCCCAGCGCGGCGTACACCGCGCGATGCCGGGCCAGCGGGCCCAGTCCGGCGAAGCGTTCACTGACCACATGCACGTTGAAATGGCCGCGACCATCGCGCGCACCGGCATGGCCGGCGTGGCGATGGCTGTCGTCTTCGATCTCGAGCACGCTCGGCGCCAGTGCATGCTGCAGCGCATCACGCATTCGTGAGATCCGTTCCGCGTTCACGGCAACACCTTGCGGAACGGTCGCACCTGCACATGGGTGTAGACGCCGGCCGCCACGTACGGGTCGGTGTCGGCCCAGGCCTGGGCCTGCGGCAGCGACTCGAACTGCGCGATCACCACCGAACCACTGAAACCGGCCGGGCCCGGGTCGTCACTGTCCACCGCCGGGCATGGGCCGGCCAGCAGCAGACGTCCCTCGTCGCGCAGCGCGTGCAGCCGCGCCAGGTGTTCAGGCCGCGCCTGCAGCCGCTGCGCCAGCACATCCTGGCCGTCATACCCTTCGATCACATACCACACCGGCATTTCCTCGCTTGCGTTGTCGGGTCCGCAGATTCTAGCCAATGCGGCCCCTGCCCCGGCCCGCTGGACACTGGCGCGACAAAGGCTTACCCTAGACTCCATTGCACGTGGCTGGATGCAGCAGCCCGTCGGTTTTTGCGGCCAACGCAGCCCCCGACGACCGTCCCGCTGCTTCAAACCGGTCCACCTGGCCGGGCCACGTAGACGACCTCCCCGTAGTTCCGTCGCTGCCGTTTCCTGCGGCGCGTCCTGCTGTTTGATATGTGTGGAATCGCGCCGATCCCGGCGTGTCTGGTGCCCTGGGGCTCCGTGGCGTTGGCCCGGCGAACCCGGTGCCGCGACTGGTCCGTTGCAATCCTGATGTCCATTAGATGACTTCCGAACTCGCGCTCGACGCGAACCCGCCAACCCGGCCGCCCGCCCCACAGCAGCAGGAAATGCCGCTGGCCGTGGTGCATGGGCAACCGGTCCTGCAGATTCCGCAGGACCTGTACATTCCGCCGGACGCGCTGGAAGTCATCCTGGATGCCTTCGAAGGCCCGCTGGACCTGCTGCTGTACCTGATCCGCCGCCAGAACCTGGATGTACTGGACATTCCCGTCGCCGAGATCACCCGGCAGTACGTGGAATACATCACCGTGATGCGCGAGCTGCGCTTCGAACTGGCCGCCGAGTACCTGGTGATGGCGGCGATCCTGGCCGAGGTGAAGTCGCGCATGCTGCTGCCGCGCCCGGTCAGCGAGGAAGGCGATGAGGCCGAC
Organism: Nocardiopsis yanglingensis; assembly: GCF_045809185.1. Taxonomy (NCBI): domain Bacteria; kingdom Bacillati; phylum Actinomycetota; class Actinomycetes; order Streptosporangiales; family Nocardiopsidaceae; genus Nocardiopsis; species Nocardiopsis yanglingensis. The sequence goes on from NZ_JBJNRH010000001.1 coordinate 462,361, forward strand.
CCGCGCGCCGAGCTGGTGCGCCGGCTGCAGGAGTACGAACGCTTCAAGCAGGCCGCCGAGGACATCGACGCCCTGCCCCGCCAGGACCGCGACACCAGCCTGGCCCACGCCTTCATGCCCGAACGCGCTGCGGTGAAGCTGCCGCCGCCGGTGGACCTGAAGGAGATGCTGCTGGCCCTGCACGACGTGCTCAAGCGCGCCGAGCTGTTCAGCGGTCACGCCATCAAGCGTGAGGCACTGAGCGTGCGGCAACGCATGGGCGAAGTGCTGGGACGCCTGGAAGATGGCAAGTTCTATCGTTTTGAAGGGTTGTTCACGGCGGAAGAAGGCAAGCTGGGCGTGCTGGTCACGTTCCTGGCGGTGCTGGAACTGGCCAAGGAACAGCTGCTGGACATCGTCCAGGAAGAACCGCTGGCGCCGATCTACGTCAAATCGCTGGCCGCCGGCAACACCAATGCCCCGCTGCAGTTCAGCAGCGAGTTCGACGACAACGACGCCGCCAATGCAGACGAGTGAGCGCTGACTGCCGATGGATCAATTGCTGATCAACCGCATTGTCGAGGGTGCCCTGCTGGCCTCCAGCCAGCCGCTCACCCTGGCCCAGCTGAAAGACCTGTTCCCGGAAGAGGAACCGGCACCGCCGGGCAGCATCGAACGCGCACTGGAACGGCTGCGCGAAGCCTGCGAAGGGCGCGGCGTGGAACTGGTCGAGGTCGCCTCCGGCTTCCGCTACCAGGTCACCGGCGAAGTGCATGGCTGGATCAGCCGGCTGTGGACCGAACGCAAGACCCGTTACACCCGCGCCACCCTGGAAACCCTGGCGCTGATCGCCTACCGGCAACCGATCACCCGCGGCGAGATCGAACAGGTGCGCGGCGTGGCGGTCAGCAGCAACATCATCCAGGCGCTGGAAGAACGCGAATGGATCCGCGTGGTCGGCCACCGCGATGTGCCCGGCAAGCCGGCGCTGTTTGGCACCACCAAGGGCTTTCTGGATTATTTCGGCCTGAAGCGGTTGGATGAGCTGCCGCCACTGTCGGAACTGAAGGACCTGGGCGAGCTGGAACCGCAGCTGTCCCTGGACCGCGATGCACCTGCGGCGGCGAGTGCCGATGGCCCTGACATCTCGGCCGGCGACGAAGGCGCTGCCGCGAACGATGACGCCGGCCTGGCCGGCAGTGACACCCCCGATTCCGCCGATGCAGCCCCTGCATCGGCCTCCGATGAGCAAGCACCTTCGCCCCTCGATGATGGGCACCCCGATTCCGCGCCGGGCGAGCGCGCGGTGCCAGTGAACGAACGCGAAGACAACGCCGTCGCGATGACGACCGTGGCTGTTGACCAAGCCGATTCCGAACCAGAGGCCGACCTCGAAACCGTCGGCCGGAGCAAAACTGATGAGTGACACCCCCCGTAACAAGCTCTCGCTGAAGCGCGAAGCCACCTCCGAACAGTTCAAGCTGGAAGAGCGCCTGCACAAGGTACTGGCCCAGGCCGGCCTCGGCTCGCGCCGCGCGCTGGAACAGCGCATCGCCGAAGGCCTGGTCAAGGTCAACGGTGAAGTCGCGCAGACCGGCATGTCGGTCAAGAGCGGCGACAAGATCGAGCTGGACGGCCGCGGCTTCGTCGCCACCGCCCTGGCCGAGCCGTCGCGCGTGCTGGTCTACAACAAGCCGGAAGGCGAAGTGACCACCCGCGATGATCCGGAAGGCCGCCCGACCGTGTTCGAATCGCTGCCGCCGCTGAAGGGCGCGCGCTGGATCGCGATCGGCCGCCTGGACATCAACACCACCGGCCTGCTGCTGGCCACCACCGACGGTGAACTGGCCAACGCCATGATGCACCCGTCGTTCGAGGTCGAGCGCGAATACGTGGTCCGCGTGCGTGCGCCGGAAGGCGAGGAAAAGGTCTCCGACGCCATCGTCGACCGCCTCACCCGTGGCGTGGCACTGGAAGACGGCCCGGCCAAGTTCGACGAGATCGAACGCATCGGTGGCACCGATTCGCACGACTGGTTCCGCGTCGTGGTGAAGGAAGGCCGCAACCGCGAAGTGCGCCGCCTGTGGGAATCGCAGGGCTGCCAGGTCAGCCGCCTGAAGCGCACCCGCTATGGCAAGGTGAGCCTGCCGCGCGAACTGGCCCGTGGCCATTCGGTTGAACTGGGCACCACGCAGGTGGAAGCCCTGCGCGCGCAGCTGAAGCTGGAAGAAGGCGCGCCGTCGGCACTGACCCTGCAGCCGGTGATCGGCCAGCGCCGCGCCGCCAAGACCACCGTGCGCGTGCGCGAAGGTGGCCGTGGCAATGCCTACGTCAACGGCCACAACACCGCTGACGAAGGCCGCGAGCTGCGTCGCTTCGACAACGTGCGCGAAGACCGCGGCCGTGGCCGCGGTGGCAAGGGCGGCGGCTTCAAGGGTGGCCTGACGGTCAGCGGTGAAGCGGCGGCCAAGCAGTCGCAGAAGCCGTTCAAGCAGCGCGCCCAGAAGAACGACCGTTCGCTGCCGGAAGGCAACCCGGCCGCGTTCCGCACCTGGTACGTGCCGGATGGCGTGAGCACCGGCCCGAGCGGACATCGCAATGCCGGTCCGGGCGCACGTGGCCCGGGTGCTCGTGGTCCGGGCGCAGGCGGCCAGGGCCGTCCATACGGCAAGCCGAAGGGTCCGGGTGCTGGCGCCGGTGGCGGCCAGGGCCGTGGCGGTTTCGGCGGTGAAGGCCGTGGCGGCGCAGGCGGCCAGGGTCGTCCGGCCGGTGCGGGCAACCGCTCGCAGGGCCAGGGCAACAAGCACCCGTACGGCCATCCGGGCAATGCCCCGAGCTTCCCGTCCGACCACGCCACCCCGGGCTTCAACCCGTATGGCAGCCCGAAGCCGGCGCAGGGCGCCCGTCCGGGCAGTCGCGGTCCGGGCGGTGGCAACCGTGGCCCGGGCGGTAACCGCGGCCCGGGTGGTCCGGGTGGCAACCGTGGCCCGGGTGGCCCCGGCGGCAACCGCGGTCCGGGTGGCCCGCGCCGCAGCGGCCCGCGCGGCGGCTGATCACCGACCCGACTGAAATGAAAAACCCCGGCTCCGGCCGGGGTTTTTCTTTAAAGAGGGGGCGGAGGGGATTAAGTCGTTTTTGCCACGGTGTACATCGAAGGGGCAAAAGCGACTTAATCCCCTCCGTCCCCTTTTGCGTGGCGCTGGAACGCGGCGGGTGTGGTGCCGTTCATGCCGCGGAAGAAGGCGATGAACGGGCTCTCGGCGGAGAAGCCGGTGTCCTGGGCCACATGCGCGACGCGATGGCCGAGCAGCAGCAGCTCCATGGCCCGCATCAGGCGCCACTGCTGGCGCCAGGCCTGATAGCTCATGCCGGTATCGCGTTGCATCAACCGGCCGACGGTGCGCGTGCTCAGGCCCGTGCGCGCGGCCAGCTCCCCGAGTTCGGGCGGCAGCTGTTCGGCCGGCGGCAGACAACGTGTGATTCGTGGATCACGCGGTAAAGGCAGGTCCATCGGTGCCACCGGTGCAGCGGCGATTTCCAGCACGCACAACGCCAGTTGATGGTGCGCGCGCGGCGACTGCCAGTCACGGTCGAACGGTGCCTGTGCGATCGGCTCCAGCAAGGCCTGCAGCAGCGGACCTACGCCGATGATCGCCGGCTGCCGGGGCAGCTGGGCCGACAGGCTGGCGTCGAAGTACAACGAACGGTAATCGACCGCCTGGCGCATCTGCGCACGATGGCGCAGCCCACCCGGAATCCACGCGGCGCGCGCGGGCGGCAGCAGGCTGATGCGATCACCATAGGTCAGGCGCGTACAGCCCTGTCGGGTGTACAGCAGCTGCGCGCGTGCGTGCTGGTGCCAACCCGAATCGTGATCCGCCAGTGAGGCCGCGATCCCCAGCACCGGAGCGCTCCAGGCATCGGCGTCGAAGTGCGCGTCCGGCTGCAACCAGGCCATGTCTGATTTCATGTATTTGATGACAGGATAGACAGGGTGCGCCATTGCGGACGCGACCACAATGCGCGGCCCTGTTCCTGGAGCGCCCGCATGTCGCGCCGCCTGTTGTTGCTTGCCATTGCACTGCTGATGTTTCCGCAGCTGGCACAGACCCTGTACAGCCCGGCCCTGGCCGATCTGGCCGAACGCTTCGCCCTGCCGCCGAGTGCCGCCAGCCAGGCCATGAGCCTGTACCTGTTCGGCTTCGCTGCAGGCGTGCTGCTGTGGGGGCGCCTGGCCGATCGTATCGGTCGTCGCCCTGCCCTTCTCTGTGGCCTCGGCGTCTTCGCAGTGGCTGCACTGGGCGGCCTGATGGCTGGCAGCTTCGGCCAGGTGCTGCTGACCCAGGCGTTGGCCGCAGTCGGCGCCGCCGCCGCTTCGGTGGTCACCCAGACCGTGCTGCGCGACCATCTGCAGGGGCCGGCATTGGCCCAGGCATTCTCCTGGATCGGCATGGCCCTGGCCCTGAGCCCGGCCATCGGTCTTGCACTGGGCACGCTGCTGGTCGCCGCCAATGGCTATGTCGGCGTACAGTCCGGCCTGCTGCTGATTGCTGCCCTGCTGGCAGTGGCATGCCTGGCAGGCCTGCGCGAAAGCCGTCCTGCCCAGACCCCGCACACGCCCATGCTGCCGCTGCTGCGGGAGCTGCTGCGCGATCGCTGGATCTGGTCACACGCGTTGCTGGTGATGGCCTTCAACGTGGCGATGTACAGCTGGTATGTACTCGGCCCCTTCGTGTTTGCGCGCCTGCACTGGCCAGCCATCTGGTTCGGCGCCAGCGGTGCGGTGCTGGCACTGGGCTCGGCACTGGGCGCGTGGGGCAATGGCCACCTGCTGCATGCAGGCGTTGCCACAACCACGCGCATCCGCATCGCCGCAGGACTGGTTCTGATGGGAGGACTGCTGGCTGCGCTGCTGCGTGATCACCCTGCCCTGGTCGCGGCGATGGTGCCGGTGGTGACGGGCTTCGGCCTTGCCATTCCCAATGTGCTCGGCCAGGCCCTGCGCGGCTATCCACATTGTCTTGGCAGCGCAGGCGCGCTGTTCGGCCTGCTCTACTACCTGTTGATCGGCGCGGCAATGGCGCTGGTCGGTGCAGTGCAGCTGCTGGCACCACCCCTCATCGCGTGTGGCCTGCTGGCCTTATGGCTGCAGCGGGACCGGGCCGTTGACGGCAGAAGGCCTGGTTGTGGATCGCAACGGTGAAGGAGCCGGTCCTGCTGCCATGAGGCAGCAGAGGCCCCGGGGTTATACCCCCGGGGCCTGGATCAGCGGACAATCGATTACTGCACGTTGATCACTTCGTCCATCGGCGCAAGGAAGTTGCCAGGGCTGTTGCGCGATGCCGAGATCACATAGGTCCCGGGTGTTGCGATGGTCGCCGTGCAATGGCGGATCGGCGTGGTGTTGCCACCGTCGTAATTGTCATTGGTACGGCACAGGAACTGACCATTGGCATAGACCGAGAAATTACTCGTTCCATCCACCTGGCCGCCGCCTGTGATGTAGATCTCCGATGGCGAGCCGGCCACACGCGGCAGGGTCCCGATCTCGAACCTGGCCGTCACCGGATGCGGTAACAGGCTAGGACAGGACACAACGATGCCGCTGTCGGACAGGCAGACTTCGGCGTGGGCGATCGCGGGTGTGGCGATGAGGGCCACGAGCAGCACGGACGTTCTGAACTCCATTCCAGCGTCTCCAATGATCCCAGCAGAATCGCTGGGACGTCCCTGTTAGGCATTGCGGGGTTACTGCAGGGTCAAGGAAACGTAAATGCACTGCGTGCCCACAGCATCGGATGGGTGCAGGATCCCCTCTGGGCGGTGCGTTGCACGCCTGTACTGCTGCTGACACCCATCCCTTCCTGATGACTTCCTGTCGATGCAGGATGCTCACCGCCGCGCGACACTTTTCCTGCGCGTCTCGACGTTCACAGCTCATGTTAGGAATTTCTGCAAACACCAGGCATTGTGCGCCACGCCCGGAATTCACATCAGGGCGCTGGCTATCGTGCGCGCTCTCCCACACAAGGCAGATGCCCATGATCACCATCACCGCCGAACAGGCCCGCGCCAACGCCGATGCCGCCAAGCGCCCGATCGAACAGTTCTACCGCGACCTCGACAACTCGATCCAGATCGGCTCGGAAAATGGCCGCCGCTATATCGTGTTCGGCTTCAGCCAGGTGATGGCCAGCGAGCAGCTCGTCGAAGACGTGGTCGCGCAGCTGCTGAAGAATGGTTTCGGTGTCGAACGGTTGTTGAGCGATTCCGAACAGCACTACATCCGCATCAGCTGGGGATCTACCGAACCGTCGCGCCTCAGCGCCGGCTGAGGGTGAACGCGGTACCGTCCACGCCCAGGTCCCAGCCCTTGCCGGTACCGGACAGGGCCAGTGAGATGTCGCCCTTGGTCATCACCTGCGCATTGCTGGATTTCATCGCACCGGCATGTGCACCAACCGACGCGTAAGTGCCCAGCAGCTGGTCGATGCTGATCGCGCCGGTGAAATTGCCGCGCCCGTTGGTGATCTTCGACTTGCCCACGGTCAGGCCGCCCCCCTTCATCTGGATGTGCACCGGCATGCTGGCGCCGTTGCTGCAGGTGACCGTGCCATTGCCGGAGGCCGTCTTGTAGATCAGCGACCAGCCGGACAGGTTGTAGCGCAGCTCGCAATCGAGGTTGCCGGCAGCGTGCGCGGCCGGGGCGAGCGATGCGGCAGACAGGGCCAGCAGCAGGGCGAAGGGCTTGTTCATGGCGGGACTTCCCGTTCGGTCGGACTGGCGGCGAATCTAGCAGCGCGCGCGTGCAGGTTGAATGCAGGCGCGCGCGCTGGTGCGGCAGCGTTCAGGCCGTCGCTCAGGCCTGTTCGTCCAGATGGAAGGCGTCGGCATCAAGCATCGCCGGGAAACGTGCGCGGTGTGCCGCCAGCGCCTCGGCCGAAATGGTGGTGGTGACCACCTGTTCGCGTTCGCGGATCTCCACCTGCGGCTGGCCGAGGAAATCCAGCACCGCGCTGTCGCCGGCGTAGTGCAGCTGGTTGCCATCGACGCCGACACGGTTCACCGCAGCAACGAAGCACAGGTTCTCGATCGCACGTGCACGCAGCAGTGTCTTCCACGCATAGGCGCGTGCCGACGGCCAGTTGGCGACGAAGATCTGCAGGTCGAAATCCAGCTGCTGCGGACGCTCCACGTTGTAGCGGTTGCGGCAGAACACCGGGAAACGCAGGTCGTAGCAGACCTGCGGATTGATCCGCCAACCCTTCCATTCCACGCTCAGGCGGTCGCGACCGGCGGCATAACGCTCGTGCTCGCCGCCGTAGCGGAACAGGTGGCGCTTGTCGTAGTACTGCAGCTCACCATCGGGCGTGGCGAACAGCAGGCGGTTGTAGACGCCATCGCCATCACGCAGCTGCACGCTGCCGATCACCGCCGCGTCCAAGGCCCTGGCCTGCTCGCGCACCCAGGCCACGGTCGGGCCGTCCATGCCTTCGGCCTGGGCAATGGCTTCGTTGGAGAAGCCACTGGTGAAGGTCTCCGGCAGGATCACCAGATCGGTGTTGCCGGCCAGCGGCGCCAGCAGCGCGCCGTAGTAGGCGCGGTTGCCCGCCGGGTCGTGCCAGCGGGTGTCGCCCTGGACGAGGGAAATGCGCAGGTCCTGCATGTTCAGCCCTCCGCTCACAGCAGGCGCAGGCGTTCGATGGCCGCGTCCATGGTCGCTTCGTTCTTGGCGAAGCACAGACGCACCAGGCGCTGGCCGGCCGGCGGGTTCTCGTAGAACGGTGACAGCGGAATGGCAGTGACGCCCTTCTCGATGGTCAGCCACTTCACGAACTCATGGTCTGGCAGGTCGCTGATGGCCGAGTAATCGACCAGCTGGAAGTAGCCACCCGGCACCGGCAGCGCCTTCAGGCGGGTGCCGGCCAGCTGCTCGCGGAAGCGGTCGCGCTTGGCCTGGTAGAACGCGCCCAGCTCCAGGTGGTGCTCGGGCTCGTCACGGATCATCGCGGCGAAGCCGTACTGCGCCGGGCCGAAACTGGTGAAGGTGTTGTACTGGTGCACCTTGCGGAACTCGGCGGTCAGCGCAGGTGGCGCGATCGCATAGCCGATCTTCCAGCCGGTGCAGTGGTAGGTCTTGCCGAAGCTGGAGATCACGAACGCGCGCTCACGCAGTTCCGGGTAGCGCAGCGCCGATTCATGGCGGCGGCCGTCGTAGATGATGTGTTCGTACACCTCATCGGAGATCAGGTAGATCTGCGTGCCACGCAGAAGCTCGGCCAGTGCCTGCATGTCCTGCGCCGACAGCATCGCGCCGGACGGGTTGTGCGGAGTGTTGACGATCAACATGCGGGTGCGGGGAGTGATCGCGGCACGCACGCGGTCCCAGTCGACCGCGAACGTCTGCGGATCCAGCGACACATGTACGGCCTTGGCACCGGCCAGGTCGATCGCCGGCTCATAGCAGTCATAGGCCGGGTCGAGCACGATCACTTCCTCGCCGGCACGCACCACGGCGTGGATGGCGTTGAAGATGGCCTCGGTACCGCCGCTGGTGACAGTGATCTCGCTGTCCGCGTCGACCTGCGCACCGTAGCAGTCCAGCGCCTTCTGCGCGATGGCCTGGCGCAGCGGTGCCACACCGGTCATCGGCGGGTACTGGTTCAGCCCGGCGGCCATCGCCTTGGCGGTCTCGTCGATCAGGCGCTGCGGCGCCGAAAAATCCGGAAAACCCTGGCCCAGGTTGACCGCGCCGTGTTCGGCGGCGAGCTGGGACATCACGGTGAAGATCGTGGTACCGACCTTGGGCAGCTTGGTGTTCGGTTGCATCGGCCTGGGGATATGGGGAGACAGGCCCCTGAGTTTACGCAATCCCTGCTTCGGTGGTGCCGGCCGCTGGCCAGCAACCTCGGACAATCTGCGACGCTTGGTCGCGCCTGCCGGCCAGCGGCCGGCACTACCGTATGCATTCACCGCTACAATTGCCGCCGCACTCCGGCATGAAGACCTTTGCCCCTTGAACACCCCTGCATTGCTGGCCGCCAGCGGCCTGAGCTTCTCCCGCAATGACGAGCCGGTGTTCGGCCCGCTGGACTTCCATGTGGACGCCGGTGAAGCCCTGCTGGTGCAGGGCGGCAATGGCGCCGGCAAGACCACCCTGCTGCGCGTGCTGGCCGGCCTGGCCCGGCCCGGTGCTGGCCAGGTGCGGATCGACGGCAAGCCGGCCAGCAATGCCGAGCGCGCGCGCTACGTGGCCTACCTCAGCCACCTGCCCGCATTGAAGCCCGATCTGGACACGCTGGAGAACCTGCACTTCCTGTGCGGCCTGCACGGACGGCGTGCGCGGCAGATGCCCGGCAACGCGCTGGCCATCGTCGGCCTGGCCGGTTATGAGGACACTCTCGTTCGGCATCTGTCGGCCGGGCAGAAGCGGCGGCTGGCACTGGCCCGCATCTGGCTGTCACCGGCGCCGCTGTGGCTGCTCGACGAGCCCTACGCCAACCTCGACCTGGAGGGCATCACCCTGGTCAACCGGATGATTTCGGCGCACCTGCGTGCCGGTGGCGCGGCGCTGGTCACCACCCACGGCGCCTATGCCGCACCGCCGGTGCGTACCCGCCAGCTCGACCTCGGCGGTGCCGCATGATCGCGCCGGGTACCGAACCGGGCCTGTGGCAGACCGCAGGTGCCCTGCTCAAGCGTGATCTGCGCCTGCTCTGGCGCCGCCGCGGCGATGCGCTGCAGCCGCTGTTGTTCGCGGTGCTGGTGGTGGTGCTGTTCGCGCTGGCCCAGGGGCGCGAGCCGCAACTTCTGGCCGCCACCGCAGGCGCAGTGCTGTGGCTTGCGGTGCTGCTGGCCGGGCAGCTGTCGCTGGATTCACTGTTCCGCTCCGATGCCGAAGACGGCTCGCTGGAACAATGGCTGCTGGCACCGGTGCCGCTGGCCTGGCTGGTGCTGGTGCGCGTGCTGCTGCACTGGGCCACAACCGCCCTGCCGTTGATCGTGGTCAGCCCGCTGCTGGCCGAAATGCTGCATCTGCCGCATGACCAGCTGCCGATGTTGCTGGCATCGTTGCTGCTGGGAACGCCGTTGCTGAGCCTGATCGGTGGCGTGGTCGCCGCGCTGACCGTAGGCATCCGACGCTCTGGTATTCTCGTGGCGTTGCTGTCGCTGCCGCTGTACGTGCCGGTGCTGGTGTTCGGCGCAGGCAGTCTGGCGGCAGCCGGACGCGGACAGGATCCGGTCGGTGCGCTGCTGATGCTGGGCGCCGGCCTGCTGGTCGCGCTGGTGCTGGCGCCGTTGGCCACCGCCGCTGCAATACGTATTTCTCTGAGTTGACCGAGCTGAGAGCCAATCCACCCCTGCTGGATAGCCGCCACGCATGAATCCGATTGTCCGCTGGTTCCACCAACTCGGTTCGCCCCCCACGTTCGACCGATTCGCTGCCCGCTGGTCGCGGGTGTTCTACCTCGCGGCGGTGCCGGTGCTGCTGGTCGGCATGTGGCAGGCGCTGCTGGTGGTGCCGCCGGAAGCCAAGCAGCTGGACAGCTTCCGCATCCTCTACATCCACGTGCCCAGTGCCTGGATGAGCCTGTTCGTGTTCGCGCTGATGGCGCTGTATGCCGCCATCGCCCTGATCTGGCGGATCAAGGTCTGCGAGATCCTGGCCATGGCCTGTGCACCGATGGGTGCCGGCTTCACCCTGATCACCCTGTTGACCGGCAGCATCTGGGGCAAGGGCACCTGGGGCACCTGGTGGGACTGGGACCCGCGCATGACCAGCGAACTGGTGCTGCTGTTCCTGTACCTGGGCGTGATCGGCCTGTACCACGCCATCGAGGACCGCCGCAGCGCTGCACGCGCAGCCGGCCTGCTGGCCATCGTCGGAGTCAGTCTGCTGCCGGTGATCCGCTATTCGGTGGACTGGTGGGGCGGCCTGCACCAGCGCCAGTCGATCAACGTCTTCGGTGAATCGGCGATCAGCAGCGCGATGATCGCGCCACTGTGGTGGATGGTGATCGGCACCAAGTTCTGGTTCGCCGGCTCGGTGCTGGCCAAGGCCCGCGCCGACAATCTCGACCGCGAGGCCGGCAAGGCCTGGGTCGGTGGCCGCGTCGATGCCGAACGCCCGGCCCGGGAGGCCCAGCCATGACCCACCTGCCCTATGTGATCGGCGCCTACGCCGTGTTCGTGCTGGTGCTCAGCGCCGATGCCATCGGTTCGTGGCTGCGGCTGCGTGTGGCACGCCGGCTGGCACTGGCCCGCCAGCAACGGCAGCAGACCCGCGCCGGCAGGCAGGACGCAGCGGCGCCGTTGTCGACGGAGCTGGAACGATGACCCCGGTACAGCGTCGCCGCCTGGTGTGGGTGCTGCTGGCCCTGCTTGCCTCCGGTCTGGCCACCGCGCTGGTGGCGATGGCGCTGGAGCGCAACATCGCCTACCTGTACACGCCTTCGGAAGTGCTGCGCGGCGATGTCGATGCGCAATCGCGTTTCCGTTTGGGCGGCATGGTGGTGAAAGGCTCCTTCAACCGACCGGTCGGCTCGCTGGAGGCACGCTTTGAAGTGACCGACGGCGACGCGCAACTGGCGGTGACCACGTCGCGGATCCTGCCGGACATGTTCGCCGAAGGCACGGCGGTGGTCGCCAGCGGCCGACTGCAGGACGGCACTTTCGTCGCCGACGAGGTGCTTGCGAAACACGATGAGAAGTACGTGCCGAAGGAAGTGGCCGACAAGATGGGCGACGCCCATCGCAAGCACGACGTGCCGGTGACGGCACCCGAGGTGCGCTGAGTGCTGCCCGAACTGGGTCAGATCCTGCTGCTGTGCGCGTTGCTGGCCTCGCTGCTGCAGGCCGGCCTGCCGCTGGTCGGCGCGCATCGCAGCAACACGGCGTGGATGGCGGTGGCACGACCTGCCGCGTTCGCGCAGCTGCTGCTGGTCGCCGGCGCGTTCGCCGTGCTCACCGCCGCGTTCGTGCAGCAGGACTTCTCGGTGCGCTACGTGGCCGAGAACTCCAATTCGCTGCTGCCGATGATCTACCGCTACTCGGCGGTCTGGGGTGCGCATGAGGGCTCGCTGCTGATGTGGGCGCTGGTGCTGGCACTGTGGACCGGCGCGGTGGCGCTGTTCTCGCGGCACCTGCCTGCACCGGTACAGGCGCGCGTGCTGGCGGTGATGGGCGTGATCAGCGTCGGCTTCCTCGCCTTCCTGATCTTCACCTCCAATCCGTTCCTGCGCCTGAATCCGGCGCCGCTGGAAGGCCGCGACCTCAACCCGCTGCTGCAGGACCCGGGGCTGATCATCCATCCGCCGATGTTGTACATCGGATACGTGGGCTTCGCCGTTCCGTTCGCATTCGCGGTGGCAGCCCTGCTGGAGGGGCGCATCGATGCGCGCTGGCTGCGCTGGACGCGGCCGTGGACCAACGTCGCCTGGGGCTTCCTCACCCTGGGCATCGCGCTGGGCAGCTGGTGGGCCTATTACGAGCTGGGCTGGGGCGGCTGGTGGTTCTGGGACCCGGTGGAAAATGCCAGCTTCATGCCCTGGCTGGTCGGTGCGGCATTGATCCATTCCCAGGCCGTCACCGAGAAGCGCGGCACGTTCGGAAGCTGGACCCTGCTGCTGGCGATCGCCGCCTTCGCGCTGTCGCTGCTCGGCACCTTCCTGGTCCGCTCCGGTGTGCTGACCAGCGTGCATTCGTTCGCTGCAGATCCTTCGCGCGGCCTGTTCATCCTGGTGTTCCTGTCGGTGCTGGTCGGCGGCAGCCTGCTGCTGTACGCGCTGCGTGCCAGCCAGCTGAGCGTGGACGCCGACGATCCGCGCCGTGGCTTCACCGCCACCTCGCGCGAGACCCTGCTGCTGGCCAACAACCTGCTGCTGGCCACCGCCTGCGCGATGGTGCTGCTCGGCACGCTGTACCCGCTGCTGGCCGATGCGCTGTCGCTGGGCAAGATCTCGGTCGGCCCGCCCTACTTCGGCAGTCTGTTCCTGCTGCTGATGGCACCGATGATCCTGCTGCTGCCGTTCGGCCCGCTGGTGAAGTGGCAGCGCGACCAGCCTTCGCGCGCGTTCGCGCTGCTGGCACCCTGGCTGGGGCTGGCGGTGCTGCTGGGCGCGCTGGCCTGGTGGCAGGCGCCGCAGAATGGCTGGAAAGCCGGTCTTGGTGTAGCCGCCGCGGCCTGGGTCGGGTTCGGTACCGCACGCTTCGTCTGGCAGCGACTGCGCGGCAATGGCCGCTTCACCGCCGAAATGCTCGGCATGATCGTCGCCCACGCCGGCATTGCCGTGTTCCTGGCCGGCGCGCTGCTGGTGGAAGCCTTGAACGTGCAGCGCGAAGTGGCGCTGGCGCCGGGCCAGCAGCTGGTGGTCGGCCGTCACGAAGTGCGCTTCGAGGGCGTGGATCATCGCGAAGGTCCCAATTTCATCGCCGATCGAGGCCATCTGCGGGTGTTCCGCGGCGGCCGCGAACTGGCGCTGCTGCACCCGGAGAAGCGCCAGTACGCCAGCGGCGGCCAGGTGATGACCGAGGCCGGCATCGATGCACGCTTCGACGGCGATGTCTACGTGGCATTGGGCGAGCCGCTGGGCAACAATGCATGGGCGGTACGGGTGCACATCAAGCCGTTCGTGCGCTGGATCTGGCTGGGCGCGCTGCTGATGGCCCTGGGCGGATTCATCACCGCCGCCGACCGCCGTTTCCGTCGTCCGTAGGAGTTCCCATGTCCGAGTCCCCCGCCCCGCGCCCCTCCCGCCCGCTGCCGCCGGTAGCCATCGTGATCGGCGTGCTGTTCTTCTTCGGCCTGCTCGGGCTGATGATCTACGGGGTGATGAAATCGGGTGATCCGCAGCGCGACGTACTGCCGTCGGCGCTGATCGACAAGCCGGCACCGGCGTTCGCCCTGCCGGTGCTGCACGACCCGGAAATGATCGTGCACAGCGATGACCTGCGCGGCGCGCCCTACCTGCTGAACGTGTGGGGCAGCTGGTGCGCGGCCTGCCGCGAGGAACACCCGGTGCTGACCCGGTTCGCCGAGAGCAAGCGCGTGCGCGTGATCGGCTACAACTGGAAGGACGACCCGACCGACGCGCTGCACTGGCTGGAACAGCTGGGCAACCCGTTCATGGTGGTGCTCAGCGACGTCGAGGGCCGCACCGCGATCGACTGGGGTGTGACCGCCGCACCGGAGACCTTCCTGGTCGATGGCAGCGGCATCGTGCGCTGGAAGTACAGTGGCGCGATGACCCAGCGCGTGGTCGACGAGAAGCTGATCCCGGCGCTGCAGAAGATCGAGAAGGCCCAGGCCAGTGCCGGCAACACCCTGCATACGGCGCCCTGAGCCCATGCGCTGGCTGCTGGCGCTGCTGCTCCTGATGCTGCCGCTGGCCGCGCTGGCCCAGCAGCCGCTGCACGATCCGCGGCCGCTGCAGTTCCGCGATGGCGCCGAAGAGCGCCGCTTCCACGACCTGGCCGCGCAGCTGCGCTGCGTGCAGTGCCAGAACCAGTCGCTGGCCGATTCCAACGCGCAGATCGCCCAGGACCTGCGCCGCGAGGTGCTGCAGCTGATGCAGCAGGGCCACGACGACGCACAGATCAAGCAGTTCCTGGTCGCCCGCTACGGTGAGTTCGTGCTCTACCAGCCGCCGTTGCAGCCGGGTACCTGGCTGCTGTGGGGCGGCCCGCTTCTGGTATTGGGTGCGGGCGCACTGGTGGTGCTGGGGATCGTCCGCCGCCGTGGCCGCGCGGTCGCCGCCGTGCCGGCCAGCAAGGCCGATGAGGGAGACGGATGGTGAGCCATTGGCTGCCGATGCTGGCCGGGCTGGTGGCCGCGCTGATGGCGGCGCTGGTGCTGTGGCCACTGCGCCAGCATGGGCGCCGCGGTTTCGTGGTGGGCGTGCTCGCACTGGGAGTGGCCGGTGCCTGCCTGTATCTGCTGGTCGGTGATCCGCGTGCAGCACAGGTACAACCGACGCCATCGGTAGCCACCCTGCGCGATGGCGTGCAGGCCCTGCAGGATGCACTGAAGCGCGACCCGCAGCGGGCTGATGGCTGGGCGCTGCTGGGCCGGTCGCAGGCCGAGCTGGGCAATGTCTCGGCCGCGGCAGACGCCTTCGCGAGGGCCGCCGCTCTCGCCCCGGAAGACCCCGGCGTGCTGGTGGAAGCCGCGCAGGCGCGCGCGCAGGCCGATGCCGGAAAGCAGTTCGATGACACCGCGATGGCCTGGTTGCAGCAGGCACGTGCACAGGCACCCGATGCCGAGCGCGCCAGCTGGTTGCTGGGCATCGCCCTGCGCCAGCGCGGAAAGAATGCCGAGGCCGCTGACGTGTGGGGCGCCCTGTTGCCACGGCTTGAGCCCGGTGCCGCGCAGGCGCTGCAGGCACAGATCGCCATCGCCCGCGAGGCCGCCGGCCAGGCACCCGATGCTGCCGCTGCGGCGCCACCAGCGCTGCTGCAGGTGCGTGTGCAGCTGCCTGCGCTGAAGAACGCCGAGTGGCCCGCCAGCACCCAGGTATTCGTACTGGCCCGCGCGGTGGGCGGACCGCCGATGCCGGTGGCCGCGCGCAAGCTGCCCTTGGCCGGTTTCCCGGCCACGCTCGGGCTGGGCGACGGTGACAGCCCGATGCCGACCGCACCGCTGTCGGCCCATCGTGAGGTGGAAGTGCTGGCACGCATCTCGCGCAGCGGCAGCGCCAACCGCAGCGAGGACGATCTGCAGAGCACGCCAGTGAAGGTCAGCCTGCCGCATGAGGGCGTGGTGGAGCTGCGGTTCCCCTGACCTGTAGAGCCGAGCCCATGCTCGGCTGCCCAATGCCAGGAACGCCACGGGGGCCCAGCCTGGGCTGCGCGCGCCAGTAGATCCACGCCATGCTTGGATACGGGCACCGATGGAAACCAGCATGTCGCCAGCTCCACATGCGGCCCCGCTAGAATGACTGCATGACCGAATTCATCCCGCCCGGCACCCGCTTCCATGCCCTGCCCTCGCCCTTCCCGTTCAAGCGCGGCGGCGCCCTGCACGGTGCGCGCGTGGCCTACGAAACCTGGGGAACGCTGGCCGCTGACGCCAGCAACGCGATCCTGATCGTGACCGGCCTGTCGCCGGATGCACACGCCGCGGCCAATGACGCCAACCCCGCAGCGGGCTGGTGGGAAGGCATGGTCGGTCCCGGCAAGCCGATCGATACCGACCGCTGGTACGTCGTGTGCGTGAACTCGCTGGGCAGCTGCAAGGGTTCGACCGGCCCCGCTTCGCTCAACCCGGCCACGGGCCAACCGTATCGCCTCGACTTCCCCGAGCTGTCGATCGAAGACGGCGCACGCGCCGCGATCGAAGTCGTGCGGGCACTGGGCATCGAGCAGCTGGCCTGTGTGGTCGGCAATTCGATGGGCGGCATGACCGCGCTGGCCGTGCTGATGCTGCAACCGGGCATCGCGCGCAGCCACGTCAACATTTCTGGTAGTGCGCAGGCGCTGCCGTTCTCGATCGCGATCCGTTCACTGCAGCGCGAGGCAATCCGTCTTGATCCGCGCTGGAATGGCGGTCGCTACGACGATGCGGAATACCCCGAGTCCGGTATGCGCATGGCGCGCAAGCTGGGCGTGATTACCTACCGCTCGGCACTGGAATGGGATGGCCGTTTCGGCCGCGTGCGGCTGGATTCGGACCAGACCGACGACGATCCGTTCGGCCTCGAATTCCAGGTGGAAAGCTATCTGGAAGGCCACGCACGGCGTTTCGTGCGCTTCTTCGATCCGAACTGCTACCTGTACCTGAGCCGTTCGATGGACTGGTTCGATCTGGCCGAGTACGCCGATGGCGATGTGCTGGCCGGCCTGGCGAAGATCCGGGTGGAAAAGGCGCTGGCGATCGGCGCCAACACCGACATCCTGTTCCCGGTGCAGCAGCAGCAACAGGTCGCCGATGGCCTGCGCGCCGGCGGTGCCGATGCCCGCTTCATCGGCCTGGAATCGCCACAGGGCCACGACGCCTTCCTCGTCGATTTCGAGCGTTTCGGTCCGGCCGTGCGCGGCTTCCTCGACGCACTGTAAGTGGCGTGGCGGCGTAATCTCGCGCTGGCCGCATTCGGCGCGCTGACCGCCTTGATGATCAGCGGTGTGCTGCCGCTGTGGCTGGGTGGCTGGTGCCTGCTGGCCAGCGCGGTGTCGTTCGGGCTGTATGGCCACGACAAGCGCGCGGCACAGCGAAAGCAATGGCGGATTCCCGAGCGCACCCTGCAGCTGCTGGCCTTCGCCGGTGGTTGGCCCGGTGCGCTGCTGGGCCAGGCGCTGTTCCGCCACAAGCACCGCAAAGCCGAGTTCCAGTGGGTGTTCTGGCTGTGCGTGCTGGCCAACGTCGCGTCGATCGCGGTGATGCTGCGCGAGTTCTCGCGGTAATCGTTCGAATGGGTAGATCCACGCCATGCGTGGATGTGCCGACCAAGGTCGGCATCTACCGAAGCACTTCGCGCTCCAACACCCCATCACGCAACCGGTACTGCGCATCCACCACGCCGTCGGGCAGTTCGTCGTGGGTGATCATCAGCAGGCTGCGTCCCTCCAGCAACCCGGAAAGGTCCTGCAGCAACGCACGTGCGGTATCCACGTCCAAGCCTTCGGTCGGTTCGTCCAGCAGCAGGATCGGCGCATTGCGCAGCAGGGCGCGCGCCAGCGCCAGACGTCGTGCCTGGCCGGCCGACATCGTCGCGCCGTTCTCGCCCACCCAGGTCTGCAGGCCACCGTTGCGCTCGGCCCATTCGCCCAGGCGCACGCGACGCAACACCGCCCACAACGCTGCGTCACTGGCGTCGGAATCACCCAATCGCAGGTTCTCGGCCACGCTGCCGGCAAACACCGGCGCGTTCTGCGGCAGCCACGCCAGTTGCCGGTGCCAGTCGGCCTGGGCGAAATCACGAAGATCGCGGCCGCCGTAGGTCAGCCGTCCCTGCTGCGGATCCCATAGCCGCAGCAGCAGGCTCGACAGGGTGGTCTTGCCACTGCCGCTGTCACCGCGAATCGCAATGCGCTCGCCCGGCGCCAGGGTCAGCTGCAGGCCGGACAACACCGGCCGCACGGCACCCGGCCACTGGAAATGCACGTCATCCCAATGCACGCGCGCCGCCTGCGGCACCGGCTGCGGCGCCTGCGGATCCTCCACCGTCGGCGGTTGCTCGACAATGGCCTGCAGGCGATCGGCGGCGATGCGCCCGGACTGCAGCGACTGCCAGGCCAGGCCCATGCCCGCCCACAGCTCGATCAGCGCCACGGTCAGGAACACGAGGCCCGCGGCCATCTCCGGCGCGATGCGCTGTTGTTCGGCGGCGTGCAGCGCCAACGCCAGCATCGCCACCAGCCCCAGCCCGGCGACCAGGCCGTGCAGGGTCGAGGCCGCGATCAGGCGCCAACGCCGACGACGATCACGCGAGGCCAGCTGCTTGGCGGCCACGCGCACCTTCAGCTGCCAGGCCGCATCGGCATGCAGCGCGGCCAGATCACCGGCCCCTTCCAGCCCTTCGAACGCGGCGGTACGCAGTGCGGCACGATGCGCGGCACGATCGGCCTCTTCGTCGTCATGGCCACGCACGCCCAGCCACGGCACGCCGAAGGCGATCAGCAGCGCCAGCACCGCCAGCAGCACCGCTGCCGCGGGCAGGATCAGCGCTGCCGAGGCGACCGCCACCACTGACAGCGCACCCAGCGCCACCAGCGGCCCGATCGCACGCACCAGCAGTCCATCCACTTCGCCGATGTCCCCCAGCAGCCGCGCCAGCAGCTCGCCGGTACGCGTGGCCCCCAATCGTGCCGGCGCCAATGGCAGCGCGCGGCGGAAGAACCACACGCGCAGGTCGCGGGCGATGCGCAGCGTGGCATCGTGGCCGACCAGCTTTTCGAAGTAGCGCGACACGATGCGCGCCATGGTCAGGCCACGGATGCCGGCCGAGGGTGAGAAGAAGTTGAAGCCCTGGCCGAGACCGGCCGCACCGGCCAGCGCAGCCGCCGTGAGGAAACCACCGGACAGGCCGAGCAGCGCCGTGCCGGCCAGCATCGTGGTCCACAGCAGCAGCATGGTCAGCAACAGGCGCGGTCGGTGGCGCAGGAACACCGCGCGCAGCGAATCAGGCGAACGGCTCATGCGCGCACCGCCTGTGCCGGCTCGACCAGTCGGCC
Organism: Nocardiopsis yanglingensis; assembly: GCF_045809185.1. Lineage (NCBI taxonomy): Bacteria > Bacillati > Actinomycetota > Actinomycetes > Streptosporangiales > Nocardiopsidaceae > Nocardiopsis > Nocardiopsis yanglingensis. Next base: position 481,507 of record NZ_JBJNRH010000001.1, read on the forward strand.
TTCCGGCAACAGCAGGCAACGGTCAGCCCACGCGATCACCGCCGGGCTGTGGGTGGCGACCACCACGCTGCGCCCGCGTGCATACGCGGCCAGGCTGCGCAGCAGGGCCGCTTCGGTATCGGCATCGAGGAATGCGGTGGGCTCGTCCAGCAGCAGCACCTGCGGATCACGCAGCAACAGGCGGGCCAGGCCGATGCGGCGGGCTTCGCCACCGGACAGGCCGAAGCCGCGCTCGCCGATCACCGTGTCCAGCCCCTGCGGCAGGCGCTGGGCAAACTGCAGGACCTGCGAGGCCTCGGCCACCGCGCGCAGCCGCGCATCGCTGGCACCGGGATCGGCCAGGCGCAGGTTGTCGGCGATGCTGCCGTGGAACAGGTAGGGGCGTTGGCTGGCATAGGCCACCTGCACGCCGGGCCGCAGCTGCAGCTTGCCGGCACGCGGCGGCAACCAGCCGGCCAGCGCCTCCAGCAGCGTGCTTTTGCCGGACCCACTGGGACCGACCAGGGCCAGGCGCTGGCCCGGCTCCAGCAGCAGGTCCAGATCCTGCAGCACATCCTGCGGCGCACCCAGCGGGCGCAGCACCAGCCCTTGTGCCTGCAACGGCGGCAGGGCGGCCTCGGCCGGCTCCACCGCCAGCGGTGCAATCTCGTTTTCAATCAGGCCCTGCTCATCCGGCAGCGACTGCAGCAGGCGCTCCACTTCGGCGGCCGCGGCCAGTGCATTGGCACGATCGTGGTAGTGCGCGGCCAGCCGTCGCAGCGGCGCATAGAACTCCGGCGCCAGCAGCAGGCAGAACAGTCCCGCACCCAGCGTCGGCACCGCTGCATGCAGCGACATCATGCCCAGATAGCTCAGGCCCAGGTACAGCGCGACCATCGCCACGCTGACCGAGGCGAAGAATTCCAGCACCGTGGACGACAGGAACGCGATGCGCAGCACCTTCAGCGTGCGCACGCGCACGCCTTCGGCGGCGGCCTCGATGCCCTCCAGCTCGGCGTCACCGCGTCCATACAGGCGCAGCAGGCCCAGGCCCTTGATCCGGTCGGCGAAATGGCCGCTCATGCGCGCCAGTTCACCCAGCTGCGCGCGCCCGGCGGCTTCGGCGCCCCATCCCACCAGCATCATGAAGAACGGCACCAGCGGCGCGGTGAACAGCAGGATCAGCGCCACCACCCAGTCCACCCAGGCGACAGCGGCCAGGATCAGCAGCGGCACCACCACCACTTCGGTGCGCACCGGCAGGAAGCCGCTGTAATAGCTCTCGATTGCATCGCCGTGATGCAGCATCAGTTCGCCCAGCTCGCCGGTGCGTCGCTGGCGCAGCCACAGCGGTCCATGGCCAAGCAGGCGCGCGAACACACGCTCACGCAGTGCCAACCGCGCGGCATCGGCCACATCACCGGCAGCCGCCTGGGTGGCGCTGCCCAGCAGCGTACGCAGCACCAGGATCACGGCCAGTCCAGCGAGCACCGGCAGGCCCGACGCCAGCGGCGCGCGTTCCACCAGTACCGTCTGCACCAGCCAGGCAATGGCCGCTGCCTGGCCGATCAACAGCGCGCCGGACAGGCTGATGCACAACGCGGCCAGACGCTGGCGACCTCGAGCGGAGCGCGCAAGATCGGCCAGCCAGGCCGTGCGGGCACGCCGCTGGCGGGCGGTTTCAGCTTCCGGGGACAGGCCGTCAGGGGTCGTTTCGGCAGCGCTCAAGAGGTCTTCACAGGCAACGGGGGAGACACGGCATTGTAGGCGCAGGCAATAGCCCGCCCCTGCGGCCGGCGGTCGCAGTCTTCATCAGGTTCGCATACGATCCCTTCGCACACCTGTTCATACATTGATCTGGATCAAGGCTGTTTGAAGTAGTCGGTCACATCATTCACGTCGTAGACCACCCTTCCCGCCACCTGCAACGGCACTATCCAACGAGGTAGCCAGGCCATGATTGATCAGACAGTCGTAGAACTGTCGCGGCTGCAATTCGCGCTGACCGCGATGTACCACTTCCTATTCGTACCGCTCACCCTCGGCCTGTCCTTCATGGTGGCCATCATGGAGAGCGTGTACGTGATGACCGGCAAGGAGATCTGGCGCAGGATGACCCTGTTCTGGGGCGTCCTGTTCGGCATCAACTTCGCCATGGGCGTCGCCACCGGCATCGTCATGGAATTCCAGTTCGGCATGAACTGGTCCTACTACAGCCACTACGTGGGTGACATCTTCGGTGCACCGCTGGCCATCGAAGGCCTGATGGCGTTCTTCCTGGAAGCCACCTTCGTCGGCCTGTTCTTCTTCGGCTGGAACCGCCTGACCAAGGTCAAGCACCTGATGGTGACCTGGCTGATGGCGCTGGGCACCAACCTGTCGGCGATCTGGATCCTGATTGCCAACGGCTGGATGCAGAACCCGACCGGCGCGGTGTTCAACCCGGAAACCATGCGCATGGAAGTCGTCGACTTCATGGCCGTGGTGTTCAACCCGGTGGCGCAGGCCAAGTTCGTGCACACCGTCAGCGCCGGTTACGTGACTGGTGCGGTGTTCGTGATGGCGATCAGCGCCCTGTTCCTGCTGCGCAACAAGCACAAGGACCTGGCCCGTCGTTCGTTCGCCGTGGCCGCAGCCTTCGGCCTGCTGTCGTCGCTGTCGGTGGTGGTGCTGGGTGACGAGAGCGGTTACGCCGCCAGCGAACACCAGAAGATGAAGCTGGCCGCGATCGAAGCGATGTGGGAGACCGAGCGTGCACCGGCCGACTTCACCGCCTTCGGCATCCCGAACCAGGAAACCCACCAGAACGACTACGCGGTGAAGATCCCGTACCTGATGGGCCTGATCGCCACCCGTTCGTTGAACCAGCCGATTCCGGGCATCCTGGAACTGGTCGAGCGCGCCGAACACCGCGTGCGCGGCGGCCAGCTGGCCTACGGTGCGCTGGAACGCCTGCGCGCGAACAAGAACGACGTTGAAGCGCGCGAGATGTTCGACCGCCACTGGCAGGACCTGGGCCATGGCCTGCTGCTCAAGCGCTACCGCGATGACATCCTCAACGCCACCCCGCAGGAAATCTCGCAGGCGGCGATGGACACCGTGCCGCGCGTGATGCCGCTGTTCTGGACCTTCCGCGTGATGGCCGGCCTGGGCTTCTACCTGATCGCCTTCTTCGCGCTGGCCTTCTACTACTCCTGCCGCAACAACTTCCAGGACAAGCGCTGGTTCCTGCGCCTGGCCCTGTGGACGCTGCCGGCACCGTGGATCGCAATCGAATGTGGCTGGTTCGTGGCCGAATACGGTCGCCAGCCGTGGGCGGTCGACGGCGTGCTGCCGACCTTCTATGCAGCATCGGGCCTGGCCCTGCATGAAATCGTGCTGACCCTGGCCGGCTTCACCGCGATCTACACCGCGCTGATCGTGGTCGAGATCAAGCTGATGCTCAAGGCGATCCGCAAGGGTCCGGACGAGGTGCTGCCGTCGCTGCAGTCTCCCCAGCCGCATGCTTCCCACAATGCCTCGGCGCCGGCCGCCGGCCAGGCCTGAGGCAGGAGAACCAAGATGGATTTCATTCTTCTGGACTACACCACGCTGCGCGTGATCTGGTGGCTGCTGCTCGGCATCCTGCTGATCGGTTTCGCCGTGATGGATGGTTTCGACCTGGGCGTAGGCACCCTGCTGCCCTTCGTCGCCCGCAACGATGACGAGCGCCGGCTGGTGATCAACACCATCGGCCCGGTCTGGGAAGGCAACCAGGTATGGCTGGTGCTCGGTGGCGGTGCGATCTTCGCCGCCTGGCCGCCGCTGTATGCGGTCAGCTTCTCCGGGTTCTACCTGGCGATGTTCGTGATCCTGTTCGCCCTGATCCTGCGTCCGGTCGGCTTCAAGTTCCGCAGCAAGATGCCCAGCGAACGCTGGCGCAACACCTGGGACTGGGCGCTGTTCATCGGTGGCTTCATCCCGGCGCTGATCATGGGCGTGGCAGTGGGCAACGTGGTGCTGGGCGTGCCGTTCCACTTCGATGACAGCATGCGCATCTTCTACACCGGCTCGTTCTTCGGCCTGCTGATGCCCTTCGCACTGCTGGCCGGCCTGCTCAGCGTGTCGATGCTGGTCGCCCACGGTGCAGCCATGCTGGTGCTGAAGACCGATGGCCCGGTGGCCGAGCGTGCGGCCCGCTTCGGCAGCATCGCCGCGGTCATCGCCTTCGTGCTGTTCGCCGTCGGTGGCGCCTGGGTGGCCTTCGGCCTGCCGGGTTACCAGATCACCTCGCAGGTGGTCACCGATGGCGCCACCAATCCGCTGCTGAAGACCGCCGAACTCGGCGCCGCCGGTGGCTGGATGCGCAACTACAGCACGATGCCGGCCACGATCCTGGCCCCGCTGCTCGGCCTGGCCGGCCTGCTGGCCAGTGCGGTGCTGCTGCGTGCCCGTCGCGGCGGCCTGGCCTTCATTGCCTCCGGTGCGGCAATCGCCGGCATCATCCTGACCGTCGGCTTCGCCATCTTCCCGTTCCTGCTGCCGTCCTCGAGCCAGCCCACCTCCAGCCTGACCGTGTGGGATGCCTCGTCCAGCCACCTGACCCTGTGGATCATGCTGCTGGCCACGGCGGTGTTCCTGCCGATCATCATCGGTTACACCACCTGGGTGTACCGCGTGCTGAAGGGCAAGACCACCACCGAAGAGATGGGCAACAACCCGAACGCGTATTGATCGCTTGCATGTGTGCCGACCAACGGTCGGCACCTACCCGGAATGAAGGAGACTGATCATGTGGTATTTCGCCTGGATTCTCGGCGCCGGCCTCGCCTCGACGGTGGCCATCCTCAACGGCATGTGGTTCGAAGCCCGCGAGCAGAACCGCATCGAGAAAGAAAATCGTCGCTGAGCTGTAAAAAAACCTTGCCGCCTTGGCCTTCACACGGTATCTTAGGCGGCTCCTTCGGGGTGTAGCTCAGTCTGGTAGAGCGCTACGTTCGGGACGTAGAGGTCGCAGGTTCGAATCCTGTCTCCCCGACCACTCAAGTGGTCGCATTGAAGCCTGGTGAAGTCGTCCAGGCTTTTTTGTTCCCTGAAGTGGCACTGCTTCGGCAGTGTGAAGAAAACGGCATTTACCCCTTGCCGCCATCGGGGTAAATCGCTAGAATAGGCGGCTCCCTTCGGGGTGTAGCTCAGTCTGGTAGAGCGCTACGTTCGGGACGTAGAGGTCGCAGGTTCGAATCCTGTCTCCCCGACCACTTCGGTGGTCACCAAGAAGCCTGGAAGACATCACTGTCCTCCGGGTTTTTTTGTACCAAGCGCCAGGCCACCCGCATGACGGGACCTTGCCAGGCAGCGCACGTACAATGGCCGCGCTGCCGGCCCACCTGCAGCCCCCACCCCCACCTGCCGCTTCGGCGTAGACCGATGCCGGCGCTGCATGCCACCACGTCGGCGTGCGACACCTGCAAGGACCACCGATGAGCTCCTCCACTTCCGATTCGCCGTCGCTGCTGCACGGCCGTGTCCTCGCGTTTGCCGCGATCCTGCTGGCAGCGGTCAACCTGCGCACCGCGGTCACCTCGATCACCCCGCTGCTGGACGTGCTCGGCCAGCAGTTCGGCTTCGGCACCACCATGACCGGCGTGCTGGGCATGCTGCCGACCGCCTCGTTCGCGCTGTTCGGCGTGGCCACGCCGGCACTGGCGCGGCGCCTCGGGCTGGAGCGCACCACGCTGCTGGCAATGGTGATGGCGATGGCCGGCCTGCTGCTGCGCTCCAGCGCCGGCAACGTCGGCACGCTGCTGCTCGGCTCGGTGGTGGCACTGGCCGGCATGGGCATCGGCAACGTGGTGGTGCCGCCGCTGGTGAAGCGCTACTTCGCCAACAAGGTCGGCACCATGAGCACGCTCTACATCAGCGTGCTGCAGCTGGGCACGATGCTGCCGGCGCTGCTGGCGGTACCGGTGGCCAACGCCGCAGGCTGGCGCGTGTCGCTGGGCATGTGGGCGCTGCTGGCGCTGGCTGCCGCACTGCCGTGGCTGGTGCTGGCTACGCGCGCGCCGAAGCCGCAGACCGACGCGTCCGATCCGACCGCGCAGCCGCACGGCAAGGTCTGGCGCACGTCGCTGGGCTGGAGCATGACGCTGATGTTCGGCATGACCTCGCTGATGACCTATTCGATGTTCACCTGGCTGCCGCGCATCGTGGTCGAGGCCGGTGGCACGCCAGCGTTCGGTGGCGTGATGGTCGCCGTGTTCTCGGCGCTGGGCCTGCTGCCGTCGCTGGTCATTCCATCGATGGCGGTGCGCCTGCAGAACCCGTTCCCGCTGGTGCTGATCGGCTTCTTCTCGTTCGTGATCGCCTTCACCGGCCTGCTGCTGGCACCGATGAAGGCGCCACTGCTGTGGGCCTGCCTGCTCGGCGTCGGCCCGTCCACCTTCCCGCTGGCGCTGACCCTGATCAACCTGCGCACCCGCACCCCCACCGGCTCGGCGGCGCTGTCCGGGTTCATGCAGGGCGTGGGCTACAGCTTCAGCTGCCTGGGGCCTTTCCTGGTCGGCTGGCTGCACACCGTCAGCGACGGCTGGACGATCCCATTCAGCTTCCTGTTCGGCTGCGCCACCCTGATGCTGTGCGCCTCGTGGGTGGCCTGCAAGCCACGCAAGCTGGAAGATCTCTGGTGATCATCCGGGGCCGCCTGCCGGCCCCGACCATCGCCCATCAGCCTTCACGCGCATTTTGACGCCGGGCTGACAATTCCGGGCGGATAGTGCCCACGAATGCCCAACCTTGCCGCGTGCCGGCAACGGGCATGGGGGCGGCATCGCCGCCCGGGCCACCACTCGGTGTGCGGGGGACTCTCGTTTCAGACAAGACATTGCAGGTCGCTGTCCCGGTTCCGCCCATCCCTGCTGGATGGGAGTTCGCGAGGGGAGTGACGCAGGCCACGGCCATCCCAACATCTGGCATGTGATGTGCGTCACATTTTTCAGGTTGTCTGGTTCGGAAGCCAAGGGGGTCCCCAATGGTTGTCCACCGCCGGCTGGCGCTCTGCGTCGGCCTTGCCTGCACCGCCCTGGCCTGGGCCGCCAGCGCTGCCCCGCCCGACCGCGAGGCGGCCCTGACCGAGATCGGCCGCTACCGCGACCAGGCCCGCTGGCTGGATGCCCTGGGCGCAATCGAACGCGCGAGCCAGCAGCAACCCAACGACGACCTGCTGTTCAAGCTGCGCGTATTGACGCTGGGCGACATCGGCAACGCCTGGCGCGCCTGGGAGCTGTACCAGCAGCGCCCTCAGCTGTTCGACGCTGCACAGAAGCAGCGCCTGGAAGGCGACTACCTGGCCAAGCTGGTGGTCTGGAGCCTGGCCTACAGCAGCAGCGAGGACAGCCGACTGGAAGAGGCCGAATCGACGCTGGCGCGCATGCAGCGCTACCTTGGCGGTGAAGGTACGCCATCCGCACAGGCTCCCCTGCGCATCCGCATGGACCGCCTGATCCTGCTCAACCGGCTGGGCCGCCATGCGCAGGTTCGCGAGGAAGCACGGACACTGCAGGCCGAAGGCCATGCCCTGCCCGACTACGTGCTGCCTGCAGTGGGCGATTCGCTGATGGGCACCCTGCACCCCGAGGAAGCCATTCCGGTGCTGCAGGCCGCGGTGGCCGGTGACCCGACACGCGATGCCTCGCATTCGGAACTGGCCTACGCCTACCTGGAAAGCGAACAGCAGGAAAAGGCCATCGACCTGCTGCAGGCATGGCGTGACAAGGAGCCGGCCTGGCGCTGGAGCAACGGCAAGTCGCCCTACGCGAACTGGTCGCGCTACGAGGCCGACCTCAACCTGGCGATGGTGCGCGCCTACAGCGGTGACCTGCACACCGCGCAGCACGACCTGGAGTCGATGGTGGACATCGCACCCGGCAACGGGGGACTGCAGAGTGCACTGGGCAGCGTCTACATGATGCGCGGCTGGCCACGCAGGGCGCTGCAGCGCCAGCAGATGGCGCACGCGCTGGACCCGCGTGACATCGAACCGCGACTGGGCATGGAAGAGGCCTACGTCGCCCTGCAGCGCGACGACCTGGCGCGGCCGCTGCACGATGACCTGGTCGCGCGCTATCCCACCCAGCCGGCGGTCGAACGCATGGACCAGGCCTGGCGTGCGCATCGCGGCTGGCAGCTGAAGGCATGGACCGACATCGGCCACAGCTCCGGGGGCGGTGGCACCTCGCCACTGGGCAACAACGATCGCCACTACGGCGTGGAAGTGGAGACGCCGATCCTTGATGACCGCTGGCGCTTGTTCGCCCTCGCCGACCGGCGTTCGACCGACTTCCAGGACCAGCGCATCGATCCGTTGTGGCTGGGCGCGGGCGTACGCTACCGCTTCGGGCGGCTGGATGCAGAAGCAGCCGTACTGCGCGCCAACGACCACATCGGCGATACCGGCCTGCGCGCTGGTGTCGGCTGGCAGTTCAACGATTACTGGCATGCCGGCGTGGTGGCCGCGCGCAATGATCCGGACGCCTCGATGCAGGCGCGCGCGGCCGGCATCACCGCCGACAGCGTGAGCGCGCAGGTGGACTACCGGCGCAGCGAGCTCACCCACTGGATGTTCGGCGCCAGCCGCTTCCGCTACGACGATGGCAACCATCGCGAGCTGTTCAGCGCCAGCCTGGAACAGCGCCTGCTGACCCGCCCACGCTGGTTGGTCGATGGCCTGGCCAGTGCCTATACCAGTCGCGGCAGCCGCGATGATGCGCCCTACTTCAACCCGAAACGCGACCGCATGGTCGAGATCGGCCTGCGCATCGACCAGCAGTTGTGGCGGCATTACGAGCGACACTTCCGGCACCGGCTGACCGTCTCGCTGGGCGACTACTGGCAGGATGGCTTCGGCAGCGCACTGGTGCCGTCGGTGTCCTACATGCACGAGTGGCAGCTGGGCCCCGGCCGCGTGTTCGAGTACGGCGTGCGCTGGTCACGGCCGGTCTACGACGGCCATCGCGAGCGTCATATCGGCTTCGAAGCCGCACTGCGCTGGGGAGACTGACATGGCCCGCATCCTGCGACTGATCGTGCTCCTGCTGCTGGCCAGCGTGCCGCCGGCGTTCGCGCAGCAACCCCTGCATCTTGATGCGATCGACAACGGCCTGCTGATCCTCAGCTACCACGACATCCGCGACCAGGTGGCCGCCAAGGGCGATGCCGATACCTATGCGGTGAGCACGCAGAACTTCGCCGCGCACCTGGACTGGCTGGGCGCGCATGGCTACCACCCGGTCTCGCTGTCGCAGGTCATCGAAGCCTCGCAGGGCCGTGCCACGCTGCCACCGAAACCGGTGCTGCTGACCTTCGACGATGGCCTGCGCAGCGTCTACGACAAGGCCTTCCCGCTGCTGCAGGCCTACCACTACCCGGCCCTGGTGGCGGTGATCACCGACTACGTGGACATGGCACCGGCGCGCACCATCGACTACGGCTACCGCCCGTTCGGCCACGATGATTTCGTCACCTGGGCGCAGCTGAAGCAGATGCACGACAGCGGCCTGATCGAAGTGGCCAGCCATACCGACGACCTGCACCACGGCGTGCTCGCCAATCCACAGGGCAATTCCACGCCCGCCGTGGTCACCCGCATCTACACCCCCGCCACGCACAGCTACGAAAGCGAGGCGCAGTATGAGCAGCGCCTGCGCACCGATCTTGCACGCAGCGTGCAGCGCATCGAACAGCATCTCGGCGTGCGCCCGCGCGCCATCGTCTGGCCGTACGCGGCCTACAACCAGTTGAGCAACGACATCGCCGAGCAGCTGGGCATGCCGGTCTCGTTCGACCTGGAAGGCCGCAGCACCCCGGTGGCCAGCGACCTGCACGGGCTGGCGCGGTTCCTGGTGAGCGACAACCCGACGGTGGAAGGCCTGGCCTATGAACTGCGCCGTGACGTGGCGCTCGATGGCATCCGCGCCCTGCAGATCGACCTGGACGATATGTATGACCCGGATCCGGCGCAGCAGGCACGCAATCTCGATGCATTGATCGAGCGGGTCAAGCGCATCGCGCCGACCCATGTCTATCTGCAGGCCTTCGCCGACCCGGACGGCAACAACACCGCCGATGCGCTGTATTTCCCGAACCGGCACATGCCGATGCGGGCGGACCTGTTCAGCCGCGTCGCCTGGCAGCTGAAATCCCGCGCCGGCGTGAAGGTCTACGCGTGGCTGCCGGTGCTCGGCTTCGAGCTGCCCGACCCCGTGCAGCGCAAGGCGCTGGCGATCCGCAATGGTGATGCCGACGGCATGTACCGGTTGGATTTCACCAACCCGAAGGCCAGGCAGATCATGCTCGACATCTACGAGGATCTGGCGGTCAATTCCTACTTCGAAGGCCTGCTGTTCCATGACGATGGTTACCTGCGCGACACCGAGCTGCCCGCCCTGGCGGCCGGTGAAGATGGCAGCGCACGTACCCAGGCCCTGATCGACTTCACCCTGGCCCTGCGCGACAGTGCGCAGCGCTGGCGGCCGAAGCTGGCCACGGTGCGCAACCTGTATGCCGAGCCGGTACTCCGCCCGCAGAGTGAAGCCTGGTTCGCGCAGCGCCTGGACCTGTTCAACAAGGCCTACGACCAGACTGCACTGATGGCGATGCCGTGGATGGAAGGCAGCAAGCATCCGGAACGCTGGCTCGACCAGCTTCTTGCCGCAGTGCGCGCGCACGACCCGCAGCTGCAGCACACGCTGTTCGAGCTGCAGACCGTCGATTGGCGCAACGGGCAGCCGATTCCCGCCGAGCGCCTGCGTGCGCAGATCCGCCAGCTGCAGGCGCAGGGTGTGCACCACTTCGCCTGGTATCCGGACGACTTCATCGCCGACCAGCCCTCCACCCGCGATGCCCGCGCGGCGATGTCCGCCGGCAACTTCCCGTACCCGGAGAAGTGACATGGACATGCATCCGCTGCTGCAGGTCCTGTTCCAGTTCGCCTTCTACTACCCGATGGTGATGGCGTTCTTCTGGATGTCGGGCGGCCTGTATTACTACTTCCGGCGCGAACGCCATTCGCGTCCACGCAACGACCCGCCGCTGATGGTCGATCCACCGTTCGCGAGCCTGCTGATTCCCTGCCACAACGAATCGGAAAACCTGGACGACACGCTCGGTGCGGCATTGGCACAACGCTATCCAGCCGACTATGAAGTGATCGCCATAGACGACGGCAGCAGCGACGACACCGGTGCCCGGCTGGACGTGTTGGCGGCGAAGCATCCCCGACTTCGCGTGCTGCACCTGGACCGCAACCTGGGCAAGGCCAATGCGCTGCGCATGGGTGCACTCGCCGCGCGCTCGGAATACCTGGTGTGCATCGACGGCGACGCGATGCTGGAAGAGCACGCGCTGCACTGGATGATCTGGCACCTGGTCAGCGGCAACCGGGTCGGCGCGGTGACCGGCAACCCGCGCATCCGCAACCGCTCCACCCTGCTTGGTCGCCTGCAGGTGGCGGAGTTTTCCTCGATCATCGGCATGATCAAGCGCGCGCAGCGGGTGTACGGGCGCATCTTCACCATCTCCGGGGTGATCGCCGGCTTCCGACGCACCGCCCTGCACCAGGTCGGCTGGTGGTCGGATGACATGGTGACCGAGGACATCGACATCAGCTGGCGCCTGCAGCGCGCGCACTGGGACATCCGCTACGAACCCAACGCGCTGTGCTTCATCCTGATGCCGGAGACACTCAAGGGTCTGTGGCGGCAGCGGCTGCGCTGGGCCCAGGGTGGCGTGGAGGTGATGCTGCGCCACGCCCGCTCGCTGCTGCACTGGAAGGAGCGGCGCATGTGGGGCGTACTGCTGGAGTACGTACTGAGCGTGATCTGGGCCTACACCATGTTGTTCATCGTGCTGCTGTGGGCACTGGGCAAGTTCATCGAACTGCCGCCGCAACTGCATATCGCCAGCCTTTTGCCAGAGTGGCATGGCGTGATCCTGGCCCTGGTCTGCCTGCTTCAGTTCGCCAGCAGCCTGATCATCGATCGTCGTTACGAAACACAGATTGGACGCAACTATTTCTGGGTCATCTGGTACCCGATGGCGTACTGGCTGATCAGCCTTTCCACCACCCTGGTGGCACTGCCGAAGACGCTGCTGCGCCGTCGCAGCAAGCGTGCCACCTGGACCAGTCCCGACCGGGGGATCCGATGAACGCACAACACCCGTCCAACCGCTTCGACTCGCGGATGATCCGCAAGCCACACCATCAACCGCGCTTCCAGCGCACTGCCTGGGGATTTGTCACACTGGCGTTCTGGGGCTTTTACTTCTATCTGTGGGCACCCTTGGTCACCTTGCTCTCGTGGCTGATCGGTGGCCAGCTCGCCTGGCGGCAGCTGTACGAACGGCAAAGCCAGTTCGACCCCTATGTGCTGGTGGCGTTGCCACTGATGCTGCTGTGCGCCAGCGTGCTGCTGATCGGCTGGGCCGAGTACAACCGCGCGCGCTTCCGTGGCCGCGACCGGCGCCTGCCGCGGCCGTTGGCCAGCCTCAATGAAGTGGCCGCCGACCTCGGGGCCAGCACCGGGCTGGCCGAGCGGCTGCTGGGCTGCAAGGCCGCCACGCTGCACATGGACGATCACGCGCGGCCGATCGGCATCCGCCGCGAGGTGGTGTAACTCGATTGCCCTGGGTGCCGACCTTGGTCGGAACTTGCTTTGGTAGATGCCGGCCTTGGTCGGCGTTCTCTCTGGTGGGTGCCGACCTTGGTCGACACCGCGGTCTACCGCGAAGAGCATCCACGCATGGCGTGGATCTACTTGCGCGTCTGCCCTTCACCGCGCACGACAAATCGTTCGACGGTGAGCGCTTCCAGGCCCATCGGGCCGTAGGCGTGCAGGCGCGTGGTGGAAATGCCGATCTCACTGCCCAGGCCCAGCTGGCCACCATCGGAGAAACGCGACGAAGCGTTGACCATCACCACCGCCGAGCGCAGTGCGTTGACGAAGCGCTCGGCGTGGCTGGCGTCTTCGGTGGCGATCACTTCGGTGTGGTCGGAGGTATAGGTGCGGATGTGCGCGATGGCCGCATCAAGATCATCAACCACGCGCACCGCCAGTACCAGATCGAGGAACTCGGCGGCGTAGTCGTCTTCGGTGGCCAACGTGCTGCCCGGCAGCAGCGGCTGCGCCATTGCATCGGCGCGCAGCTGCACGCCGCGCTCACCGAGCGCTTGTGCCACGCGCGGCAGGAACGCCTCGGCCACATCGCGGTGCACCAGCAGGGTCTCCAGCGAATTGCAGGCTGCAGGGCGGCTGCACTTGCCATCCACCAGCAGGTCAATGGCCTTGCCGAGGTCGGCGCTGGCATCCACGAACAGGTGGCAGACACCCTTGTAGTGCTTGATCACCGGCACCCGCGCATGCTCGGCAACAAAGCGGATCAGGCCCTCGCCGCCGCGCGGAATCGCCAGATCGATCAGCGCATGCAGCTGCAGCAGTTCCAGCATCGCTTCGCGGCGCAGGTCGGTCAGCACGGTCACCGCAGCCGGCGGTACGCCGTTGGCCTTCAATGCGCCGGACAGCGCCTGGGCGATGGCGGTGTTGGAGTGGATCGCCTCGGAACCACCGCGCAGGATCACGCCATTGCCGGCCTTCAGGCACAGGGCGGCCGCTTCGGCGGTCACGTTCGGGCGGGCTTCGTAGATCATCGCGATCACGCCCAGCGGCACGCGCACCTTCTGCACCCGGATGCCGTTTGGACGCACATCGTCGCGGGTGATCTGGCCGACCGGATCGGGCAGCGCGGCGACCTCACGCACGGCTTCGGCCATCGCGAACAGGCGTGCCGGGTCCAGCGCCAGGCGGTCGAGCATGGCACTGCCAACGCCCTTGTCGCGCGCGGCAGCAAGGTCCCGCGCATTGCCGGCCAGGATCAGCCCGGCATTCACTTCCAGTGCCTGCGCCATTGCCAGCAGCAGCGTGCGCCGCGCCGCGCTGTCGAGGCCGGCAACGATCTGCGCCGCATCGCGGCAGGCGCGCACCTGCGCTTCGATTTCGCTCATCGGGGTGTCCTTCAAACCGTTCATGGCAGTACCAGGTCATCGCGATGGACGACGCTGCCGCCGTAGTTGTAGCCGAGCACGGCCTGGATGTCGCGCGAATGGTGGCCGGCGATCCGGCGCACGTCATCTGCGGCGTACTGGCTGACGCCGCGGGCGACACAGACACGCCCCTGCGGCGCGATCCAGCACACCTGCACCATGTCACCGCGGCGGAACGCGCCCTCCGCACCTGTGATGCCACCGGGCAGCAGCGAGGCGCCCTTCTCGCGCATGGCCTGTGCCGCACCGGCATCGATCACGATCGCGCCTTCGGCCAGCGGTGCATGCCGCAGCCAGTGCTTGCGGGCCGCCTCGCGGCTGCGCGCGGCGTGGATGCGGGTACCGAACAGGCGGTCCTGCGCCAGTGCACGCACCACGTCGCTGCTGCGGCCGTTGAACAGGTAGGTCTCGATGCCGAGACGACCGGCCTTGGCCGCCGCCTCAAGCTTGGTCCGCATGCCGCCGGTACCGGCGCGCGAACCTGCGCCGCCGGCCATCGCCAGCACATCGTCACTCAGCTCCGGCACGTCGTGCAACGGCCGTGCGTCGGCCACGCTGCGCGGGTCCGCGCTGTACAGTCCGTCGATGTCGGTGGCGATGAACAGCGCATCGGCATCGACCAGCGCCGCCACGGTGGCGGCCAGGTTGTCGTTGTCGCCGAGCTTGAGCTCGTCCACCGACACGGTGTCGTTCTCGTTGACCACCGGCAGCGCGCCCAGCCGCAGCAGCTCGCTGAGCGTGGCGCGTGCATTGAGATAGCGGCGGCGGTTGCGCAGGTCGTCGTGGGTCAGCAGCACCTGCGCCACCGGGCGCTCGAAGAAGCGCTGCCAGAGCCCGATCAGCTGCGCCTGGCCCAGCGCTGCCAGGGCCTGGCGTGCGGCCATCGCCGCGCCGGGCTCGTCGGCGCGCGGCAGGATCGCGCGCCCGGCAGCGACCGCGCCGGACGACACGATCACCACCTCGCGTCCGGCCAGCACGTTGGCCGAGACGAACTGTGCCAGGCCCAGCGCGTGGCGTGGCGACAGGCCGCCGCTATCGGCTGCCAGCAGGCTGCTGCCGACCTTCAGCACCGCACGCCGCCAGGGTGGCAGCGCTTGTTCGGGGAACGGCGAGGCGACGTTGGCGGCATGCAGGGTCATCGGTCAGGGCCTCAGCGGGTATTCCATTCGTGCACGGTCAGGTCGGAGGCCTGCATCGTCACCAGCGGATCGGTGGCGACGATGGCCTGCGCGTGAGCCAGGCTGTCCACGTTGCACAGCACATAGGCTCCACCGCTGCCGTCGGCGAAACCACCGGTCAGCTGCAGCTTGCCCTGCGCCTGCAACGCGTCGAGGAAATCGCGGTGCGGCTGCACCGCTGCATCGTTGAAGTCCGGCCGGCGCATCGCCAGCACCAGGTAGACGGTGCCCGCCATCAGGACAGCGCCTGCCAGCGCGTGCGCAGCTCGTCCAAGCGCAGGTCGGCGGCCGAACCGGGCGACACGCGGGCGGCCAGGCTGCCTTCCGGGGTACGCCCCTGCCCTGCGCTGTCGGCGCCGGCCGCCGCAGCCTTGTAGGCCTCACGGAACGGCACACCGGCCACGGCCGCTTCCACCGCCACGTCGGTCGCATACATGCCCGAGTCGATCGCTGCGCGCAACCGGTCGTCACGCCACTCCAGATTGGCCAGCAGCGCCGGCAGCAGTTCCAGCGCGGCCAGGCCACGGCCGAAGCCGTGGAAGATGGCGCCCTTGGACGACTGCAGGTCGCGGTGGTAGCCCGACGGCAGCGACAGCAACTGCTCGATCTCGGTGCGTGCGGCGGCGACGCTGGCGTGGGTCGCACGCATCAGTTCGATCACGTCCGGGTTGCGCTTGTTGGGCATGATCGAGCTGCCGGTGGTGTACTGCGCCGGCAGCGCGACGAAACCGAACTCGGCGCTGGTGAACAGCGACAGATCCCAGGCAATGCGGCGCAGGTCCAGCGTGGCACCGCCGAGGGCTTCCAGCGCAGCCAGTTCGAACTTGCCGCGCGACAGCTGCGCATAGATCGGCGAGATCTGCATGCGGGCGAAACCGAGCGCGGCCGTGGTGTGCTCACGGTCCAGCGGCAGGTTCACACCGTAGCCGGCAGCCGTGCCCAGCGGGTTGGCATCGACCAGCGCGTGGGTATCACGCGCACGCACGGCGTTGTCGATGAAGGCCTCGGCCCAGCCGGCCCACCACATGCCCGCCGAGGACACCACGGCGCGCTGGATGTGGGTGTAGCCGGGAATCGGCAGGTCCTTCTCGGCCTGCGCGCGGTCCAGCGCAACCTTGGCCACTTCGGCGCTGAGCTGGGCCACGCGTTGCAGCTTTTCCTTCAGCCACAGGCGGGTGGCAACCAGGATCTGGTCATTGCGGCTGCGGCCGGTGTGGATCTTGCGGCCGGCATCGCCGAGGCGTTCGGTCAGGCGCGCTTCGATCGCCGAGTGGCCATCTTCGTACTGCGTATCAAGCACGAAGCGGCCCTCGCGGAAGTCCTGCGCCAGCACGTCAAGCTCGCGCAGCAGGCCGGCCAGCTCGTCGGCGCTGAGGATGCCGATGTGCTGCAGGCCCTGCGCATGCGCGGCGCTGGCGGCGATGTCATGCAGGAAGAACTCGCGGTCGAGGATCACGTCGTCGCCGGCGAGGAAGGTCTGGATCTGGGCGTCGACGGCGACGCCGGGCTTCTGCCAAAGAAGGTCTGCCATGAGGGCTCCGGAATACGTGTTCAGTGCGGGATCGACGTCAGTTCGTCGATGCCCAGCGCGAGGTTGAGGTTCTGCATGGCCTGGGTGGCTGCACCCTTGAGCAGGTTGTCCAGGGTCGCCACCACCACGACCCGCTTGCCGCCCGGGGCCAGTGTGAAGCCGCCGACCTGGGCACCGTGTCGGCCAGCAATGCGGCTGACCCACGGCGCGTCATCCACCACTTCGATCAGCGGTTCGCCGGCATAGGCCTGCTGGAAGCGTTCGACGATCTGTTCGCGGGTCTGCACGCGGTTCAGCCACAGGTTGGCGGTGAGCGTGATGCCGCGGAAATGCGGCGCGACATGCGGCATGAACTCAACCGCCACGCCCAGCTGCACCGACACCTCGCGCTCATGCACGTGGTTGGTCAGCGCATATGGCATCAGGTTGTCTGCCAGCAGTTCGACGTTGTTCTTGTCCGACGGCGTGGTACCGGCACCGGAGTAGCCGGAGACACCGAAGCACTGCGGCGGGCCAGCCAGCAGGTCCAGCAGCGGATGCACCGCCAGCTGTATCGCGGTGGCATAGCAGCCCGGGTTGCTGATGTGTTTCTGGCCGTTGTAGCGGCCGCGGGTCAGCTCCGGCAGGCCGTAGTACCAGCTGTTGTCGAAACGGTAGTCGGCGGAGAGGTCGACGATGACGGTGTCCGGTTTCGCGGTTTCAAGCGCGGCCACGAACGGTGCGGCCAGGCCATTGGGCAGGGCCAGGATCACCGCATCCACGCCCTTGGCCGCCACCGCGTCGGCATCCAGGTTTTCGTACTGCAGGTCACCCTGGAATTCCGGATGGTGGTCGGACAGGCGCTGCCCGGCGCGCTCGCGTGAGGAGACGAAAGCCAGTTTCAGCCGCGGATGGGCGGCCACCAGCTTGATCAGCTCGGCGCCGGTATGGCCGCGGGCACCGACGATGCCCAGGGTGAAAGTCGAATCGTTCATGCGTGACTGTCCAGGCGGTACTGCAGGTGGCGCTTCACGCCCTGCCATTCCGCATCGATGATGGAGAAGATGACGGTGTCGCGCGGCGTGCCGTCGGCATGCCGCTTGTGGTTGCGCAGCACGCCATCCTGCTTGGCGCCGAGGCGCGCGATGGCGGTGCGCGAGGTGAAGTTGAACCAGCTGGTTTCCAGCACCACGCTGATGCAGCCCATGGCCTCGAAGGCGTGCTGCAGCAGCAACAGCTTGGCTTCGGTGTTGGCGCCGGTGCGCTGCACGCGCGGCGCATACCAGGTGTAGCCGAGGCTGAGCTTGGGCACGCCGGCATCCATGTCGTAGAAGCGCGTGCTGCCGATGATCTCACCCGCCGCATCGCGGATCACGAAGGGCAGCACCTTGCCTTCGGCCTGCGCCTGCAGCGCGGCCTGCACATAGGCCTCAGCCCGGTCCGGTGACGGCACCTGGGTGTACCAGAGCCGGTCCAGGCCGCTGCCTTCCAGCGCATCGCGCAGACCCGGCACGTGCTCCATCTGCAGCGGCTGCAGGGTTACGTGCTGGCCGCGCAGGGTGGGAACCGTGTTCCAGGCATCGAGGTTGCTCATCGCTCAGCCCTGCAGGCTTGGGGTGCGCTGCGCGCAATGATCGACATAGGTCCTGATGCGGTCGATGCCATCGGCGCCGTACCAGAACACCTTCCAATGGTCCTGCTTGTAGCAGCCATCGGATTCGGCGTAGTAGAAGTGATTGATCGGGTTGCCATGGCGCGAACGCCAGAACAGCTGCGGCGTTTCTTCCAGCATCACGTTCCAGACCGCGCGGCCCAGGCCCTCGCCCTGTGCATCGTCGAGCACGGCGAACTTGTCCAGGTACACGCCCTCGGCTTCGTCAGTGAGGATGACTGCGGTGCGGTAGTTCTCGCTGACATAGGCACGCAGCAGCTTCGTCTTTTCGAAGTACTCCGGCACCAGGGTGCGGCCGAAGCTGGATTCGATCAGGCCCTTCAGGCGCGGCAGGTCCAGCTCGTTCCAGGCAGTGGCGCGCAGCACCTTTTCGCCCTTGCGCACCAGCGTGCCCGACCCCTTGTGGGTGAACAGTTCCTTGGCCAGGTCGGCCGGACGCGTGATCGACACCGACGATTCCAGCGGCAGGCGGTCGAGCAGATCCTTGATCTGTTCAATCTTCACCTTCATGCCACCGTGGATCCACGGCTGCGCGATCAGGTGGTCGTACTCGGTGGACAGGTTGATCGAATCGATCACGTTGCCCTGCTCGTCCAGCAGGCCGCCGGTGCCGGTCAGGAAGATGATCTTGTACGGTTGCAGCTCCTGCACCAGCTCGTTGGCGGCGAAGTCGGCGTTGACGTTGAGGATCTGGCCGCCAGCGGTTTCGCCCAGGCTGGTGATGACCGGGATCGACCCGGCGCGCAGGCTGGCCTCGATCGGTGCCAGGTTGACCTTTTTCACCTCGCCGACCAGGCCATAGGTGTCCACGTCCAGGTACTCGGCCTCGAACACGCCACCGGTGATGGAGGTGGCACGCGCACCGTTCTGCTGCAGCGCCTCGACCAGGCGCAGGTTGGACTGCTGGAACACCCGGCGCACGATCGCCAGCGCTTCCGGCGAAGTCACGCGCAGGCCGTTGACGGTCTGCTTCTCGATGCCGGCGGCGGACAGTTCGGCATCCAGCTGCGGGCCGGCGCCGTGCAGCACGATCGGGGTCAGGCCGACTTCCTGCAGGAACGACAGCGAGGAGGTCAGCGCGTCGAGGTCGTCGCGCAGCACCGCGCCGCCGACCTTGACCACGGCGAAACGCTTGGCGTCCAGCTGCGAGAAGCGCTTGAGGTACTGGCTGATCTCCTTCGCGCTGGCCATGCTGGAAAGCAGGCGCACGATGGTCTGGCGGGTCTGGCGGTGGGGCTGGAGGGCAGGAGACATTTCGGTTTCGTCACAGGCGGCGGTCGCCGCGTTGCAGTTCCACCCGGCCAGGGCCGGGCGGCGTTGTGGGGTCGATCAGGCGCCGGCGGCGATGATGCGGTGCACGGCGTCGGTGTAGCGCTGCAGCTGGTCCAGCGTCACGAACTCATCGGCGGTGTGGGCCTGGGCGATGTCGCCCGGGCCGAACACCAGCGTGGTGTAGCCAGCAGCGGAGAACAGCGAGGCCTCTGTCCAGAAGTCCACCGCGTTGCCGATCGGCAGCTCCAGCGCATCGGCCACGTCGCGCGCCAGCAGGCGGCGGTTCTCGGCCTCGGCGATGTCACCGGCCGGCAGGCTGGGGCCACGGAAAGTTTCGGTGAACAGTGCCGCTTCCGGTTCGGCGAAGCCGGCGAAAGTGGCGAGCAATCCATCGATATCCATCGACGGCAGCGGACGGAACCCGAACCGCACTTCGGCGGCCGGCGCGATCATGTTGGCCTTGATCCCGCCTTCGACGCGACCGATGTTGAAGCGCAGGCCGGTGAGGCCGCCGAAGCGTGCCGAGGCCAGCGATTCCACATGGTCCAATGCGCGGCTGCCCCAGCGCATGGCCTGGTGCAGCGCGCTGGCGGCCGCATCCTGCTTGCCCGAAGCGTGCCCGGCGCGGCCGGCGAACTGCATCAGCACCGAACTGATGCCACGGTGCGCCAGCACCGCTTCGCTCATGGTCGGCTCCGCCACCAGCACCGCTTCATACGGCAGGCCACGGGCCAGGAACGCGGCGATGCAGCGCGGATCGTTGGCTTCCTCGTCGCTGGAGAACAGGAACGCGGCGTCGCCATCGCTGGCATTGGCCGCGGCCACCAGCGCAGCGGCCGCGCCCTTGATGTCACACACGCCGAGGCCGACCACGCGGTCGTCCAGGCGGCGCATCACGTGCGGGCCGGCACTCCAGTGCGGGGAGTCCGGCACGGTATCCAGGTGCACGTTGAACAGGTACTTCGGCGTGCCGCGCACGGCATACAGGCTGACCGCACCGGCGCCATGGTCGATCACCTCGACGTTGAAGCCGGGCAGGTTCGCGCGCAGGTAATCGAAGATGCCACCGGTGGTGATCGCACGCGGCGGGTTGCGGGTGTCGAAGGACACCAGGGCCTGCAGGTGATCGAGCGTCTGTTCAAGCATGTGTCTGAATATCCGTAGGGTTCGAAATCGGTAGTGCCGGCCGCTGGCCGGCTCCGCAATGATCCAGCCGTGCCACGAGCCGGCCAGCGGCCGGCATTACCCTCCATTGACGTTGCGAGGCGCCGGCCAGCGGCCGGCACCCCCGTCACAGGTCAACCGCGATTGACCTGCGCATAGACAGTGGAGCTCATTCCGAACAGCTTGATGAAGCCCTCAGCCTCCTCCACGCCCCAGTCGGCCGACTGCGCGTAGGTGGCGCCCTTGGTGTTGAGCAGGTGCGGCGACTTCACTGCCACCGCGTCGACGCGGCCACCACGGGTTTCCAGCATCACTTCGCCGTTGACCTTGGCCTGCGAGGACTTCAGGAAGGCCTCGATGTCGGTCTTCAGCGGGTCGTGGTAGAAGCCTTCGTACACCAGCTCCACCCACTTGCGTGCCACGTCCGGCTTGAAGCGGTTCTGCTGCTTGGTCAGCACGGCGTCTTCAAGCGCGCGGTGCGCGGCCAGCAGCGAGACCAGGCCCGGGGCCTCGAACACGATGCGACCCTTCAGGCCGATCACGGTGTCACCGGTGTAGACGCCGCGGCCAACGCCGTACGGGGCGAACAGCTTGTTGAGCTGGGCCAGGATCTGGTCACCCGGCAGCGCCTTGCCGTTCAGTTCGACGGCTTCGCCCTCGACGAACTTCAGGGTCACGGTCAGCGCCTGTTCCGGCCACTCGCTGCGCGGTGCGCACCAGCCACGCGCGCCCTCGCCCGGGGCTTCCCAACGGTCGATCTCGCCGCCGGACATGGTCAGGCCCAGCAGGTTCTCGTTGATGGTGTAGGCCTGCTGCTTGGCACGCACGCCGAAGCCGCGCTCTTCCAGGTACTTCTGCTCGTAGGCGCGGGTCTGGGTGTGTTCCTTCTGGATCTCGCGGATCGGCGCGATGATCTGGTAGTCCCCCAGGGCCTTCACGGCCAGGTCGAAACGGACCTGGTCGTTGCCCATGCCGGTGCAGCCGTGGGCGATGATGTTGGTGCCCAGCTCGGCAGCACGCTTCAGCGCGGCATCGACGATCAGGTAGCGGTCCGAGACCAGCAGCGGGTACTGGCCCTGGTAGCCTTCGCCGGCCCACACGAACGGCTTGACGAAGCCTTCCCAGATGGCCGGGCCACCGTTGACGGTCTGGTGGCTGGCCACGCCCAGCTCGGCGGCGCGCTTCTCGATGAAATCGCGCTCTTCATCATCCACGCCGCCGGTATCGGCGAACACGGTGTGCACGCTGTAGCCGCGCTCCTGCAGGTACGGAACGCAGAAGCTGGTATCCAGGCCGCCGGAGAAGGCGAGAACGACGTCTTTGTTGCTCATGGGGATCAGGTCCACTTGGGGGATGGGGATTCGGTAGAGCCGACCGCTGGTCGGCTGAAATGTTGGATGCGCCGCTGCGGGAGCAGCCGACCAACGGTCGGCTCTACCCCCTTGTTTGATTCAGCGCCCGGCAACAGCCGCCATGATCGCCTTCTGCACGTGCAGGCGGTTCTCGGCTTCGTTGATGGCGATGCACTGCGGCGAATCCATCACCGCATCGGTGGCCTTCACGTTGCGGCGCAGCGGCAGGCAGTGGCTGAACACACCGTTGTTGGTCAGCGCCATCTTCCGTTCGTCCACGATGAAGTGCTTGAACTGGTCACGGATCGGCTTTTCCGGTTCCCAGTTGCCGAAGAACGGCAGCGCGCCCCAGCTCTTGGCGTAGACCACGTCGGCGCCGGCGTAGGCGCTGTCGATGTCATGGCTGATCTTCAGCGAGCCACCGCTCTCGGCCACGTTCTGCTCGGCCCAGCCCATGTAGCGGTCGTCGAGGATGTAGTCGGCGGTCGGGCACAGCAGGGTCACGTCCATGCCCATGCGGGTGGCGATGGTCAGCGCCGAATTGGCAACGGCGGTGTTCAGCGGCTTGGGGTGGTAAGTCCAGGTCAGCACGTACTTCTTGCCGCGCAGGTCCTGGGTGCCGAAGTGCTCCTGCAAGGCCATGATGTGGGCCAGCTCCTGGCACGGATGGGTGATGGTCTCCATGTTGATGACCGGCACCGGCGAGTACTTGGCGAAACTGTTGAGGACAATGTCCTGGCGGTCGTAGGCCCAGTCGATGAACTTGGGAAACGCGCGCACGGCGATGATGTCGCAGTAACGGCCCAGCACCTTGGCCACTTCAGCGATGTGCTCTTCGGTATCGCCGTCCATCACCGTGCCGAGGTTGAACTCGATCGGCCACGCATCCTTGCCCGGCTGCAGCACCACCGCGTGGGCACCCAGCTGGAATGCGCCCAGCTCGAAGCTGGTGCGGGTGCGCATGGACGGATTGAAGAACACCAGCGCGATCGACTTGCCCTTGAGCTGGTCGCCGAGCTTGTTGCGCTTGAACAGCGCGGCCTGGGTCAGCAGCGCGTCGAGATCGCTGCGGCTCCAGTCCTGGGTGTTCAGGAAGTGCTTGGGGGACATCATCTTTCCTTGCGTGGCGGCGCCGGGTTCGACGCAGTGGAAGGGAAAAGCAGGAACCAAAGGTGGAGCGAAAAGGTTGCAGTTGCAGCTTTCAGAACGCAGAAACGAAAAAACCCAGCCGGGCGGCTGGGTTTTTTTCGGACGAACAGCAAAAAGCTCCGGTTACCCAGCGAGGATGTGGGGTTCCGGTCGACGCGCACGCGAGGTCATGCCAGACGCCTGTCGGGCTGCGCTGCTGTCGTGCTGGAAGTCGGTGAGCTTCATGGTCAAATATCTTTGCATGCGTCCGGGACCGACGCAAGGGGCCGGGGTCTCAGAATCAGGGATTGCCGGCGGCGCCCTGCTCGGGGCCGACCCAGGGGGTGATCGACACCCGGATCTTGAGCCGGTTGCCGGGGTCTTCCGGCAGCCGTGAGCGGTACTTGGTGCCCTTGTAGACGTAATCCACGTCGTAGGCGATGGGCCTGCGGAATTCACGCCCCACGGGCACGATGCGGCAGTCGCGGGTCAGCATCGGGCCATTGTTGGCCGGTGCCGGCGCCGGGGATGGCGACTCGGCGGCGGTATCCTCGGAGACCTCTTCATCGCTGCGCTTGAACATCGAGCGCACCGAGTCCCAGAAGCGGCTGATCCGGCCCTTGTCCTCGACCGGCTCCTCGCCGGTGACATTGACCGGCGCCAGGGTCCGGGTCGAGACAGGCTCGCAGTGTTCTTCGGTGCGGGTCGCGCGCAGGGTCTGGAACACGGGCTCGACATTCAGCACCTGCGCGTAGTCGAACTTCACGTTCTCCACGATCACCACCCGGTTGCGGGGCTCGGCCTCCTGCGCCTGGGCCACGGCGGCCAGCGCCGACAGGCAGGCCAGGGTCAGCAACGCGGTGGATTTCATTGGCGAAGGGAGCAAGGACACGGCAATAGTGTAGGCAGTGGCGAGCGCAAGGGGCTGAACATTACCCGTCCACGCTGCTCCTGCCCACCCCACCCTGGGTGGACCCGGCGTCCACCGGTGGCAGGCGGTGCCCCCAAAGGGGGCCGACACGTTCTAAAATCACAGGCTTGTCCCCCAGCCACAGCCCCATGACCCTGCGCCTGCACAACAACCTGACTCGCCAGCTCGAACCGTTCACCCCGCTCGACCCGGCCTGTCCGACCCTGTATGTGTGCGGCCCCACGGTCTACAACTACGTGCACATCGGCAACGCCCGTGGCCCGGTGGTGTTCGGGGTGCTGGCCGACCTGCTGCGGCGCCGTTTCGGCGCGCTGCGCTACGCGCGCAACATCACCGACGTGGACGACAAGATCAACACCGCCGCGCGTGAGCAGGGCGTGCCGATCAGCACCGTCACCAACAGGTTCGCCGCCGCCTACCGTGAAGACATGGCCGCGCTGGGCGTGGTGCCACCGGACATCGAGCCGGAAGTGACCGCGCACATGCCGCAGATCATCACCATGATCGAGCAGCTGATCGCCAATGGTCATGCCTACGCCGCCGAAGGCCACGTGCTGTTCGCGGTGGCCAGCTTCGAGAGCTACGGCAAGCTCTCGCGCCGTGACCCGGATGAAATGCTGGCGGGCGCCCGCGTCGATGTCGCCCCGTACAAGCGCGACCCGGGCGACTTCGTACTGTGGAAGCCGTCCAGCGACGACCTGCCCGGCTGGGAATCGCCGTGGGGTCGTGGCCGCCCGGGCTGGCATATCGAGTGCTCGGCGATGGCCGCCGCCCATCTGGGCGAGACCATCGACATCCACGCCGGCGGCGTCGATCTGCAGTTCCCACACCACGAGAACGAGATCGCGCAGAGCGAATGCGCCCATGGCGGCAAGATCTTCGCCCGCTTCTGGCTGCACAACGGCATGCTCAACTTCGGCGGCGCCAAGATGAGCAAGTCGCTGGGCAACATCGAGCGCGTGCACGATCTGGTGCGCCAGCATCCGCCGGAAGCGCTGCGCCTGGCCCTGCTGTCTGCCCATTACCGGCAGCCGCTGGACTGGTCCGATGGCCTGATCGAGCAGTCGGTGCGCACCCTGGACCGCCTGTACGGCACCCTGCGCGAACTGGCGTCGGTCGAGGCGGTCGTGGCGATCCCGACCACGGTCGAGGCGACCTTGGATGACGATCTGAACACCCCCCAGGCACTGGCCGAAGTGGCCCGCATCGCCGCCGATGCACGCCGCGCCACCGACTCGGCCGAACAGGCACGCCTGAAGGGCGAGCTGCTCGGCGCCGGCCTGGCGCTGGGCCTGCTGCAGGCCGATCCGGCACAGTGGTTCGGCACCGCCGCTGGCGATGATGGCGACGATGCCCGCATCCAGGGCCTGATCGATGAGCGTGCCGCTGCCAAGAAGGCGCGCGACTTCGCCCGTTCCGACGCCATCCGCGACCAGCTGGCCGCCGAAGGCATCGTGCTGGAAGACACCCCGCAGGGCGTGCGCTGGTCGCGCAAGCGCAGCTGACCCGCCCTGCCCCGTGGCCGGTACGCCGGCCACGCCCCCACCGTAGAGACTGTTGTGATCGACTCCCCGTTCCCGCTTGAACCCACCGCCGCCGAGGCACAGACCGCCATCGCCGAGGAATTCGGCTTCTTCGGCGACTGGTCCGAGCGCTACCAGTACCTGATCGACCTCGGCCGCAAGCTGCCCGCCTTCCCGGACGAATGGAAGACCGAAGAGCACCGCCTGCTCGGCTGCCAGTCGATGGTCTGGATCGTGCCGGAAGGCAACGCGCAGTCGCTGCGCTTCCACGCCATCAGTGATTCGGCCATCGTCTCCGGCCTGATCTTCCTGGCCCTGCGTGTGTACTCCGGGCGCTCGGCGCAGGAGATCCTGGCCACCGAACCAAGCTACATCCAGGACATCGGCCTGGCCCGCCACCTCTCGCCGACCCGCAGCAACGGTGTGGCGGCGATGCTGGCCTTCATCCGCGAGACCGCGCAGGCCCAGCTGCAGCGCGATCCGTCGTGAGCGAGCCTGCCACAGCGGAAGACACCGCGCTGGGCCTGCTGTCCCGGCCCGGCTTCGCCAAGCTGCTGGCATACCGCATCTTCGCGATGCTGTCCTACCAGGTGGTGGCGGTCACCGTCGGCTGGCACATCTACGAAGTCACCCGCAATCCGTTCTCGCTGGGCCTGATCGGCCTGGCCGAGGTGCTGCCGTTCTTCTGCGTGGCGCCGTTTGCCGGATACCTGGTCGACCATCTGCCGCGGCGCCGGCTCGGCATGGTTGCCTGCTCCGGCTTGATCGCCACCGCGCTGGTGTTGACCGGCGTGGCCACGGGCTGGCTGCCGTTTGAAGGGGTGTGGCCCATCTATGCGGCCATCGCGTTGACCGGCATGGTCCGTGCGTTTCTCTCGCCCATCTACAACGCGCTGTTCGCCCGCGTGCTGGCCCGTGACCAGTTCGCGCGCGGCGCCGGCCTCGGCGCGGTGGTGTTCCAGGCCGGCATGGTGGCTGGTCCGGCGCTGGGTGGCGTGCTGGTCGGCTTCGGCGGCAAGGGCCTGTCCTACGCGGTGGCTACAGCCTTTGCGCTGGTGGCGATGGCCTGCCTGGCTACGTTGAAGGTGGAAGAACCGGTGCACACCGGTCCTGCCGCGCCGATCTTCAAGAGCATCGCTGAAGGCGCGCGCTTCGTGGTCGGCAACCGGATCATGGTCGGGGCGATGGCGCTGGACATGTTCTCGGTGCTGCTGGGCGGCGTGGTGGCGATGCTGCCGGCGTTCCTGCACGAGATCCTGCACCACGGCCCGGAAGGCCTGGGCATCCTGCGCGCAATGCCGGCGTTGGGCTCGGTCTGCGTGGGCCTGTGGCTGGCCCGCCACCCGCTGCACCGCAATGCCGGCCGCGTGCTGCTGTTTGCGGTGGCCGGCTTCGGCCTGTGCGTGATCAGCTTCGGGTTGTCGCAGCACTTCTGGCTGTCGGCGCTGATCCTGCTGTTCTATGGCGCCTTCGATGGCGTCTCGGTGGTGATCCGCTCGACCATCCTGCAGCTGGCCACGCCGGAAGAAATGCGCGGACGGGTGTCGTCGATCAACGGCATTTTCATCAGCTCCTCCAACGAGCTGGGCGCGTTCTATGCCGGCACGATGGCGAAGCTGCTCGGTCTGGTGCCGGCAGTGGTGCTGGGTGGATTCGCGGTGCTGAGCGTGGCCGGGATCACCGCGTGGAAGAACCCGACGCTGCGGAAATTGAATCTTCGCGACCTGCAGTGATGCTGCGAACAGCGGATTCGGCGGCGCCGGGCGTTTGGCTGGGGCCGTTGCTCTCCCTCGATGATTGGGCTTGTCACTTTCTTTTCGCGAAAAGAAAGTAACCAAAGAAACGCTCCGCCATCCGCGAGCCGGCGCTGCGCGCCGGTGCCCTGCGCTCCTCGGCGAATCAGGGGACGGCGCGGAACTCGCTTCGCTCAGACACCCGCGCCTCTTCGCCCCTGATTCCCCTGCGGTGCTCGGCTCGCTACAAGGCGGACCCAGGTCAACGGCCACAGTCGCCCGTGCCAACCGCGGCCGTGCACCATCGAACACCCAACAAAAAACCCGGCCGGAGCCGGGTTTTTCGCATGACCATACAACGATCAGGAATCAGTCGCCCTGCTGCTTCTGCAGGTGCTCCCAACGCTCCTGGGCGTCGATGGTGCGTTCGGCGGTGAGGCGCGCTTCCAGGCGCTCCAGGCCGATTTCTTCGCCGGTGTCGACGCAGTAGCCGTAGTCGCCCGCTTCCAGGCGCTTCAGGGTGCTGTCGATCTTGCCGATCAGCTTGCGATAGCGGTCGCGGGTACGCAGTTCCAGCGAGTTCTCGGTCTCGCGGGTCGCACGCTCGGCTTCGTCGCCGATGTCACGCACTTCCTCACGAAGATTCTCGATGGTCTGCTTGGACTCTTCGACCAGGTCCGCGCGCCAGTTCTGCAGGCGCTGACGGAAATATTCCTGCTGCAGCGGGCTCATGTATTCCTCTTCCGAGGACGGCTTGTAGCCAGCCGGCAGGATCGGGCGGCCAGTGGCCTCGTCGGTCTTGTATTCGACCACCTTGTACTTGCTGCGCGGGGCCGGTGCCGCCGAGCGGGCGGCGACGGCCACGGCAACCTTGCCGACAGGGCGCGACACGGTCTTCGGGGCGGAATCGGATTTCACGGCGGTTTTGGCAGGCGATTTCGAAACGGGCACGGGATTCTTGGATTGCGGGGCCTTCGAGGCGGCAGGAGCGGCGGCCGGGGCCGGCTTGGGGGCCGGTTGGGCTGCTGCCACTGCCACGGTCTTGGCCGGGACAGGCTTGGCCGGAGCCGGCTTGGCAGCAGGCTTCGGTGCGGACTTCACTACTGGGGCCGGGGTCGGCTTGACGACCGGCGCGGCAACATTCTTGGCAACCTTCTTTACAGCGGCAGGCGTGGCAACCGGTTTAGCTGCAGCGACCTTCTTTGCCGCGGGCTTGGCGACCGGCTTGGCTGCAGCCTTTTTCACCACCGCCTTCGGCGCCGGCTTGGCTGCTGCCTTCTTGGCCACCGGCTTGGCGGCGGCCTTCTTCACCGGCGCGGCCTTGCTGGCGGCTTTCTTCACCACCGGCGCCTTCTTGCTGGCAGCGGCAGGCTTGGCCTTGGCGGGCGCAGCAGCCTTCTTCGTCACCGGCTTGGTTGCCTTGACCGGCGTTTTCTTTGCGGTGGCCTTCCTGGCCGCCGGTTGCGAGGACGCTGCCTTGGTCGCCGGCTTGCTGGCCGGTTTCTTGGCAACGGGCTTTGCCGCCAACTTCTTCACAACAGGCTTGGCGGTTTTCTTGGCGGCCGTTGCGGCCTTCTTTGCAGTTTTTTTAGCAGCCACGAAACGCTCTTCCTTGGATTCCCCGGGGCCCGGGAAAGCGGGCCTTTATAGCCTACCCGACCCGCAGCAGCAACCTCGACCCCCTGCTCCATTCAGTCCTGGAGTCAAGGTGCCCTTGGAGGCAGTCCGACGAACACGGACCGCCTTGCGCGGTACGGAACCTGGCCAGCACCCGAAGGTGCTGGTACCGGTCGCAGGCCATCGGCGACATGCGACCAACGGCCCATCCTGCACAAATGCGGCCTTCATGCCAACTGGCATAAGATGACTGGGTGATCTCGCGCCTGCTCATCGCCCTGCTGCGCTTCTACAAGCGCTTCATCAGCCCCTTGCTGGGGCCACGCTGCCGTTTCGTGCCGAGCTGTTCTGAATACGCGATGGAAGCCATCTCGCGGCACGGCCCGCTGCGCGGCAGCTGGCTGGCTGCGCGCCGGCTCGGTCGCTGCCACCCGTTCCATCCCGGCGGCTTCGACCCCGTGCCC
The DNA here is from genome assembly GCF_045809185.1 of Nocardiopsis yanglingensis. Classification (NCBI taxonomy): domain Bacteria; kingdom Bacillati; phylum Actinomycetota; class Actinomycetes; order Streptosporangiales; family Nocardiopsidaceae; genus Nocardiopsis; species Nocardiopsis yanglingensis. The sequence goes on from NZ_JBJNRH010000001.1 coordinate 511,101, forward strand.
GAGTCTCCCAACGCCCCCTCTTGCCGTTGCACAGGAAAACACTGACATGTCCTCCACCCTCATCACCAACGCCCGCATGGTCAACGAAGGCCGCACCTTCGACGGCGACCTGCGCATCGAGAACGGCCGCATCGCGCAGATCGGCAGCGGGCTGGCGCCGCGCGACGGCGAGCAGGTGGTGGACGCAGCCGGACGCTGGCTGCTGCCCGGCATGATCGATGACCAGGTGCACTTCCGCGAGCCGGGCCTGACCCACAAGGGCGACATCGCCAGCGAATCGGCCGCGGCCGTGGCCGGTGGCCTGACCAGCTTCATGGACATGCCCAACACCAACCCGCCGACGCTGGATTCGACCATCCTGGAAGCCAAGTACGAGCTCGCGCGCGGCCGCGCCTGGGCCAACTACGGCTTCTACCACGGCGCCAGCAATGACAACCTGGAGGCGATCCGCGCGCTGGACCCGAAGAAGGCGCCCGGCGTGAAGGTGTTCATGGGTGCTTCGACCGGCAACATGCTGGTCGACAACCCGGAAACGCTGGACGCGATCTTCCGCGAATGCCCGACCCCGATCATCACGCACTGCGAAGACACGCCGATGATCGATGCCAACCTGAAGGCCTTCCAGGAGAAGTACGGCGACGCGCTGACCCCGGACATGCACCCGGACATCCGTTCGCGCGAGGCCTGCATCAAGTCCACCCGCCTGGCGATGTCGCTGGCGCGCAAGCACGGCACCCGCCTGCACGTGCTGCACATCTCCACCGCCGACGAGCTGGCGCTGTTCGAGAAGGGTCCGCTGATCCGCGCCGACGGCAGCCGCAAGCAGATCACCGCCGAAACCTGCGTGCACTTCCTGCACTTCGCGCGCCCGGACTATGCGACCAAGGGCAACCTGATCAAGTGCAACCCGGCGATCAAGGAAGTGTCCGACCGCGAGGCGATCACCGCGGCGCTGGCCGATGACGTGCTGGACGTGCTGGCCACCGACCATGCGCCGCACACCTGGGAAGAGAAGCAGAAGCCCTACGCACAGGCGCCGTCGGGCCTGCCGCTGGTGCAGTACGCGCTGGTGGCCGCGCTGGAGCGCGTGCACGAAGGCAAGCTGACCCGCGAGCAGGTGGTGCAGAAGTTCGCTCATGCCCCGGCGCAGCTGTTCGACGTCGAGGAGCGCGGCTTCCTGCGCGAGGGCTACTTCGCCGATCTGGTGCTGGTCGAGGACGTGCCGTTCACGGTCAAGCGCGAGGACGTGCTGTCCAAGTGCGGCTGGTCTCCGTTTGAAGGCACCACCTTCCGTTCGCGCATCGCCTCCACCTGGGTCAACGGCCAGCTGGTGTGGGACGGCAGCACGCTGGTGGGTGAACCCGCCGGCCAGCGCATGACCTACGACCGCTGATGCGTTCGGCACTTCTGATCGGGGCGCTGCTGCTGGCCGCGCCCCTGTTTTCCTCATCCCCAGCGCAGGCGCAGGACGGCATCGGCAGCCTGATCGACAGCCGCGTGGTGTTCCCGGCCAGCGCGTCGCAGGGCGCGCTGGTGATCGGCAAGGTACCCGCAGGCAGCCGCGTGCAGTACGCCGGCCGTCAGCTGCGGGTGAGCGGCTACGGCAGCGTGGTGTTCGGCATCGGCCGTGACGAGAAGGGCCCGCTGCGCGTGCAGGTGCAGCGCCCCGATGGTGGCAGCGAGACCGCGACCATTGCGGTGACGCCGCGCGACTGGCCCACCGAGCGGGTCAACGGCGTGCCGCCGAAGACGGTCAATCCGCCACCGGCGATTGCCGAGCGGATCAAGCGCGAACAGGCGCAGGTGACTGCCGCGCGTGCCCGCGATGACGACCGTACCGATTTCACCCAGACCTTCATCTGGCCGGTGCAGGGTCGCATCAGCGGTCGCTTCGGCAATGCGCGCGTGTACAACGGGCAGCCCGGTGCCGGTCATTCCGGCATGGACATCGCGGTGCCGACCGGCACGCCGGTCAAGGCACCGGCCGCCGGCATCGTCACCTTCGCCGGTCCGGACCTGTACCTGACCGGTGGCACGCTGCTGCTCGACCACGGCTTCGGAGTCAGCTCCAACTTCCTGCACCTGTCGCGCATCGACGTGAAGGTCGGCGACCGTGTGGAACAAGGCCAGGTGATCGCCGCCGTCGGCGCCACCGGGCGCGCCACCGGCCCGCACCTGCACTGGGGCATGAACTGGTTCGACACCCGCATCGACCCGCTGCTGGTGCTGGAACGGAAGTAACGCAAGCAATGCGCTTTGGTGGGTGCCGACCTTGGTCGGCACAGCCCCTCAGAGCGTGCGGACCAAGGTCCGCACCCACCAGAAATCGATCAACCGCGGGCAGCCCACCACACGCGCAGCAGCGTGCGCACCGGCGTGGCTTCGATCGGCTTGCCTGCGGCCTGTGCCGCCACCCGTGCACGCGCCAGGCTGGACCACACGCGGCGCGGGCGCGGGCCGGGCACGCGGGTGCCCCACCCCTTCAACAGATGCTGCGCCCAGCGCTGTGCGGCATTGCTGGCGTCTTCGTCCAGCAGGCTGCGCGGCACACCGGCCACGCCCGCATCCTGCAGGCGCTGGGCCAGGGTCTGCAGTTGCACCGCGCGACCGGCGCCGGTCCGTGGCTTGTCGGCGAACAAGGCCGCCTCCACCGCGGCTACGGCCTCGGCATAGTTCACCAGCGCGCGCTCGGCACCGGCCGCATCCAGCGCGACCGTGCGCGCTTCAACCAGATCCGGAAGTGCTTCGGCCAGCTGCGCCCACGGCGCACGCACCGGCTCCAGCAGCCGGCCCAGCGGATGGCGCGAACGATGCGCGGCCCAGCTGCGCAGCTCCTCGCCCCACCATGCCAGCTTGGCGTCGGCCGGCAACGGGTCGCCGCTGGTGTTGAGCATGTCGTCGAATTCCTGCAGCAGCGCGAACCACGCCACTGCAAGCTCGCGTTGCGATTCGGCCACGAACGGGGCGGCCACCGACCATTCCGGCCAACGGCTGCGCCACTTGTCGAGGAAACTGTCCAGCGCGGTACTGCTCACTACGTGATTCCTTACGGCTGGGCCGGGGCTGCCGGCCGGGTCGGCCACAGACTGGCCAGTTGCAGAAGTTCGGCGTTCTCGACCAGCACGTCGGCCTGCCAGGCCAGCGGGTCGTCGCTGTGCAGGCGGTAGCCCCACAGTGCCGCCACCGACGGCATTGCCGCGGCGCGTGCCGCGATGATGTCGCGCTCGTCGTCGCCCACGTACACGCAGTCTTCGGCGGCAACGGCAATCGCCTGCGCGGCGTGCAGCAGTGGCAGCGGGTGCGGCTTGCGCTCGGCCAGGCTGTCACCGCCGACCAGTACCGCGCAGCGCTGCTGCCAGCCGTGCTGCGGCAGGATCAAGCGCGCCAGGTACTCGGGCTTGTTGGTGACGATGCCCCACACGGTGCCGGCGTCATCCAGCGCGGCAAGCATGCCGGCCACGCCATCGAACAGCACCGCGTGCTGGCCGATCAGCGCTTCGTAGCGCTGCAGGAATTCCGGAATCAGCGCATCGCGTGCGGCAACATCCAGCTCCGGGAAGGCGGCGCTCACCATTGCACGCGAGCCCTTGGAGACCACCGGACGCAACATTGCCGGGTCGATCGGCGCGCGACCACGCTCGGCCAGCATCGCGTCGCAGGTGGCGACGAAGTCCGGTGCGCTGTCCAGCAGCGTGCCATCCAGGTCGAACAGCACCGCGCGCGGGAAGCGGGCCGCGGTCATGCCGGCTTGACCGCGTAGGCCAAGTAGTTGATGTCGGTACGGCTGCTCAGGCGGGCATGGTTGCGCCACGGCTCGTAGGCCATGCCGCTGACATCCACCAGCTGCATGTCGGCCTCGCGCAGCCAGCGCGCCAGCTCGGCCGGCTTGATGAATTCCTGGTAGTGGTGGGTACCCTTGGGCAGCAGCCGCGCCACGTACTCGGCACCGACAATCGCCACCGCGAAGGCGGCGGCGGTGCGGTTGATGGTCGACAGGAACAGGTGACCGCCCGGCTTCAGCAGGCGCTTGCAGGCCTCGATGATCGCGCCCGGGTCCGGCACGTGTTCCAGCATTTCCATGCAGGTGACCACATCGAAGCTGCCCGGCTGCTCGGCGGCCAGGTCCTCGGCGGCCTGCACCCGGTAGTCGACCTTGGCACCGCTTTCCAGCGCATGCAGGCGCGCGACCTTGACCAGTTCCGGGGCCAGGTCGATGGCGGTCACGTCCGCACCGGCCTGCGCCAGCGCTTCGCTCAACAGGCCGCCACCGCAGCCGATGTCGAGCACGCGTGCGCCGCGCAACGGCACGCGGTCGGCCACGTACTGCAGGCGCACCGGATTCAGCGCATGCAGCGGCTTCTGCGGGCCGTCAGCGTCCCACCAGCGGTTGGCCAGCGCGGCGAACTTGTCCAGCTCGGCCTGATCGAAATTGGAGGAAGCGTGGGGGGCAGTCATGAGGGAGTCCTTGCGGCGCCGGGGTTCAGGCGCGGATATGACGGATGCGCTCGCGCCACTGGCGCGCGTTGGCGATGATGCCCGGCAGGTCCATGCCGACCAGCTCGCGCTGCACCAGCTTCGGCTTGCCGGCAATCCAGACGTCGCTGACCTGCTGGCGGCCGGTGGCATACACCAGCTGCGACAGCACGTTGTGCAGCGGCTGGGTTTCCAGCGCGGACAGGTCGACGCAGACCAGGTCGGCCTGCTTGCCGACTTCGATCGAACCGATGCGATCGCCGAAGCCCAGCGCGCGGGCGCCGCCCAGCGTGGACGCGCGCAGCGTGGTGGCGGCGTCCAGCGCGGTCGCGTCATCGGCCACGGCCTTGGCCAGGATCGCCGCGGTGCGGTTTTCGCTGAACATGTCCAGGTCGTTGTTGCTGGCACAGCCATCGGTGCCGATCGCCAGGTTCACGCCAGCACGCTGCAGGGCGCAGGCCGGGCAGAAACCGGAGGCCAGCTTCAGGTTCGATTCCGGGCAGTGCACCACGCTGACGCCGCGTTCGGCGCACAGGTGGATTTCCGCATCGGTCAGCTGGGTCATGTGCACCGCGATCAGGCGGTCGTTGACCAGGCCGAGCCGATCCAGCCGCGCCAGCGGGCGCTGGCCGTGCAGCTTGATCGAATCGTTGATCTCCTGCGCGGTCTCGTGGGTGTGCAGGTGCACCTGCATGTCGAGCTGGTCGGACAGCATCCGCACCCGCTCGAAGTTGGCATCGTTGACGGTGTACGGCGCATGCGGCGCGAACGCGGTGCCGATCAGCGGATCGGTGCGCCACTGGTCGTGCAGTTCACCGGCCTTGGCGAAGTACTCGTCGTCGGTCTTGGCCCAGGCGGTGGGGAAATCGATGATGACCGCGCCGACCAGCGCGCGGAAACCGTGCTTCTTGTAGACCGCCGCCTGTACGTCGCCGAAGAAGTAGTTCTCGTTGGCACAGGTGGTGCCGCCGCGCAGCATCTCGGCGATGGCCAGGGTGGTGCCGTCGGCAACGAATTCGGGGCCGATCACCGCCGCTTCCACCGGCCAGATGTGCTGCTGCAGCCAGGTCATCAGCGGCAGGTCATCGGCGACGCCGCGCAGCAGCGTCATCGGGTTGTGCGTGTGCGCATTGACCAGGCCCGGCATCAGGGCAGCCTCGGGGCGGCTCACCACCTGGGTGGCGCGGAACCGCGCGCGGGCTTCGGCACGCGGCAGGATGGCCACGATTTCACTGCCACGCACGGCAACGGCATGGTCTTCCAGCACCACCGCGTGCGGCTCGATCGGAACGACGTAACCGGCTTCGATGAGCAGGTCGCAGGCTTCGGGGAGGTGCGGGCTATCGCTCATGCGGGCTCACTGGCTGGGGGGGGCGGCGAGATACTTCTGGGGGACACGCCCCTGAGTCAGGGGCTGCCGCGAAGCGGCGGGGTCTGGAGACTCGTGAAGCGGGGCCCATGATCTGCCGAAGCAGATCATGGGAGCGCCAGCGCGAATGCGATGGCGCGTACCCGACCAGCGGCCGGCACTACCATGATCCGGCTGCGCCGGATTACTTGACGCGTGCGGAGTATTCGCCCGAACGGGTGTCGACGCGGATCACTTCTTCCTGGTTCACGAACAGCGGCACGCGGACCACGGCGCCGGTTTCCAGGGTGGCCGGCTTGCCGCCGCCGCCCGAGGTGTCGCCACGGACGCCCGGATCGGTTTCGGTGATCTTCAGTTCAACGAAGTTCGGCGGCTGCACGAAGATCGGCTCACCGTTCCACAGGGTGACCACGCAGGACTCTTCGCCCTTCAGCCACTTCTCGGCGCCGCCCATGCCGGCCTTGGTGGCCTGGACCTGCTCGAAGGATTCCGGGTCCATGAAGTGCCAGTACTCGCCGTCGCTGTACATGAAGTTCATGTCGGTATCGACGACGTCGGCTGCATCCAGCGAGTCGGTCGACTTCATGGTGACTTCCTGGGTACGGCCGTCCTTGATCAGGCGGTACTTCACGCGGGTGAAGGCCTGGCCCTTGCCCGGCTTGACGTATTCGGTGTCGATGATGACGGCCGGTTGGTTGTTGACCAGGATCTTCATCCCGTTCTTGACGTCGTTCATGCCGTAGCTGGCCATGCGTAAACTCCTGAGTGGCAAAAACGCCGCGGGTGCGGCGAGCCGTTAGAATGGAAAGCCCACCGGATGCCGGTGGGCGACTGTTTTTCTGCCCCCATGATAACCGCAGGCCCCCTCTCCATGCAGCTTTCCGCCTTCCCACGGCCCCAGTCGCCAGGTGCGCCCGCGCGCTGGCAGCAGCTCTGGCGCCAGGCGTTGCGCGACCCGCACGCGCTGCTGGCCCGGCTGCAGCTGGACCCGGCCGCGCTGGGCGTCTCGGAGGCGGCCATGGCCCAGTTCGCGCTGCGCGTACCCGAGGGCTTCGTGGCCCGCATGCGCCCGGGCGATGCGGCCGACCCGCTGCTGCGCCAGGTGCTGCCGATCGACGCGGAAATGCGCCCGGCGCCCGGGTTCAGCTTCGACGCGGTGGGCGATGGCGCGGCCAAGAAGGCCACCGGCGTCATCCAGAAGTACCGTGGCCGTGCCCTGCTGGTCGCCACCGGCAGCTGCGCGATCAATTGCCGCTACTGCTTCCGCCGCCACTTCGACTATGGCGCGGAGAACGCCGCCAAGGGTGGCTGGCAGGAGGCCGTAGCCGCCATCGCGGCCGACCCGGACATCGACGAGGTGATCCTGTCTGGCGGTGACCCGCTGTCGCTGGCCACGCACAAGCTGGTGGAACTGACCGACGCCCTGCGCCAGATACCGCACATCCGCCGCCTGCGCATCCATACCCGCCTGCCGATCGTGCTGCCCGAGCGCGTGGACGATGAACTGGTCTCCTGGCTGGGCAGCCTGCCGTGGCCGCTGGCGATCGTGGTCCATGCCAACCATGCCAACGAATTTGACGCCAGCGTGGACGCGGCGATGGGCCGCCTGCGCGGCGTCGGTGCCCAGCTGCTGAACCAGGCCGTCCTGCTGCGCGGGGTCAACGACAGCGTGCAGGCCCTGCAGGACCTGAGCGAGCGCAGCTTCGCCGCCGGCGTGCTGCCCTACTACCTGCACCAGCTGGACCGGGTCGAGGGCGTAGCCCACTTCGAAGTGGACGATGCCCAGGCCAAGGCGCTGATTGCCGGCCTGACCGCACGCCTGTCCGGCTATCTGATCCCGAAACTGGTGCGCGAACTGCCCGGCGACCCGAGCAAGCGGCCGGTGTAAGAGCACTACCGGGGGTCAGATCCCTTTTCCCGCGGAAAAGGGATCTGACCCCAGCACAACGTCAATCGGTCAGACGCCCGATTCGATCATCCGCACCACTTCGGTGGCGGTCACCGGGTGGCTCAGCCAATAGCCCTGGCCGAGGTCGCAGCCGCGCTGGGCCAGCAGCTCGTACTGCGCCTGCTGCTCGATGCCCTCGGCCACCACCGTGATGCCCAGCGCGTGGGCCATGGCGATGATTGCCGTGGTCAGCGCCAGGTCGTCGGGATCGCGCTGCATGTCGGCCACGAAGCTCTTGTCGATCTTCACCCCATCCACCGGCACCTGGCGCAGGTGACTGAGACCGGAGAAGCCGGTACCGAAATCATCCAGCCAGACCTTCACGCCGGTGCGGTGCAGCTTGTCCAGCAGCTGCGCGGCAACCATCTCGTCGCCGATCACGGCGGTTTCGGTCAGCTCCAGATGCAGGCGCGAGGCCGGCAGCCCGGATTCATGCAGGCACTGCGCAACCAGTGCCGGCAGCTCGCCGCCGCGCAGCTGCCGCGGCGACACATTGACCGACACGAACAGATCATCACCGCTCGCCCCGCGTGGCCACTGCGAGGCCTCCATGCAGGCCGCACGCAGCACCTTCGGGCCGATGATCTCGATCAACCCACTCTGCTCGGCCACTTCGATGAACACCGACGGCGGAATCGTACCCAGGGTCGGATGCTGCCAGCGCAGCAGCACTTCGACGCCGACCATGCGGCGGTCGCGCATGCGGAAGATCGGCTGGTAGGCCAGCCGCAGTTCGCCGCGCTCCCAGGCACCGCGCAGCTCCTGTTCCATATGCACGCGACGCTCGACCGCGTGGTCCATCGCCCGGCTGTAATAGCGATAGCAGTTCTTGCCGGCCATTTTCGCCTGGTACATGGCGATGTCGCCGTTCTTCAGCAGGGTGGTCGCATCGGCCGCATCGTCGGGGAACAGGGTCACGCCGATCGAGGTGCCCAGGAACAGTTCCCTGCCCTGCACCACCAACGGCTTGCCCAGCTCGCGCACCAGCACTTCGGCCAGCAGCCGCGCGTTGGCGGCCACATCACCGTCGCCCACCAGAATCACGAACTCGTCGCCGCCGAAGCGGGCCAGCAGGGCTTCATCGCCCCCGGCCTCGGTAACCGCGCGGCCAATACGCTGGGCGAACTGCAGCAATGCCTCATCGCCGGCTTCGTGGCCAAGGGTGTCATTGACCCGCTTGAAATCGTCGATATCGGCGAACAACAGGCCCAACCGGTGATTGGCGGCACGGGCAGCCATCAGCCGATGATCAAGCGCCTCGCGGAATGCCAGCCGGTTGGTCAGCCCGGTCAGCGCGTCGGTATAGGCCATGCGCCGCACTTCGCGGTCATGGCGGGCGATCGCATCACGCATCCGGGCGAAACCGCGCACCAGCTCGCCGACCTCGTCGTCGCGGGTGTTCTCGGCCAGGGGCGTCTGGTAGTCACCGGCTTCGATGCGACGGGCGGCGATGGCAAGATCACGGATCGGCGCAACCAGGGTGCGCTGCACGTACAGGATCACCACAACGCCGATCACCACCAGCAGGCCCAGCATCAGCAGCAGCCAGCCCAGGTGGCGGCTGCCGACCTGCTGCAGGCGCTCGCCCAGGGTGGCGTTGGCCGCCTGCTCGCGCTGCTGCACCTCATCCAGCGCCATGCCGACCCGGACGCCACCAATGCGCTGGTTGCCGATCATGATCGGCATCGCGTTGTCGAGCACCTTCGGCGATTCCTGCACCACCAACGCCTGCGCGGCGGCAGCCCCGGGTGCCAGTGGATCGGCCATCGGCTGGCCGAATCCGGATACCTCGATCGAACCGTCATGCACCAGCCGGCCACGTTCGTCGAATACCAGCACATAGCGCACCACCGGTTGCCGCGCGGTGCCGCGTACCAGCGCGCCGACCTGGTCCAGATCGCGGTAGTACAGGGGATTGGCCAGTGAATCGGACAACTCGCGCGCCATCGCTTCGCCGCGGCTGCGCACGCTGCGGTCGAACAGTTCATGGATGACGCCACCACTGAGGTTGCGCACCTCGCCCTGCATCGCTGCCTGCCGTCCCAGCAGCACCGCCAGAATCGCCACCACCACGACCATCGCCCCGCCCATCGCGAGCAGGAACCGGGCCTGCATTCCCGAGCCGAGCCACTTCATTCCACTTCCATCCGCACGCGCGTCAATCCTTGTTTCAATTCATCCAACCGCTGCTGCGCATGCGCATCGACGCGATGGAAACCGGAAGTGCCAAAAAACCGATGCAACGCTCCCTGTGCCTGTGGGTCGCTGGCCGCCTGCAGCAGCACTTCCTGCAAGCGATCCCGCACCCGCGGATCAAGGTCGGCGCGGACCATTTCCACCGCGCGGGGGTAGGGTTCGGTACGCAGCAGTTCGCGGAAGTCGCGGCGGAACGCAGCCGGCACCCGCCGCTCGTCATTCCAGTCCACGCTGCTCACCGCCCCCACATCGACCACGCCCTTGTGCACGAACGTCGCGATGTTCAACTCGCTGCGCGCGAACACATAGCCCACGCTGTCCCGCCCCGGCATGTCCCACGTCCCCGCCAGGATCTGCGGCGACAACCCTTCCTGCAGCAGGGTCATCACCGGCACCAGATAGGCGCTGGTCGACGCCGTGTTCTGCAGCGCCAGGCGGTGCCCGCGCAGATCCTGCACGCGCTGGATCGGGCTGTCGCTGCGCACGAAGAACACTGTCTGGTACTCGCGCACGCCATTGCGCTCGGTCAGCAGCAGCGGCCGTGCGCCACTGCGCTGGCCCAGCGCCACCGCCGTACCCGAGGTTTCGGTGACCCAGTCGACCCTGCCCCGCCGCAGATAGCTGGCCATCTGCTGCGGGTCGCGTGCCATCAGGATCCTCCCTTCCTTGATGCCAACGTCGTGCATGCGCGCCACCACATAGTCCAGCAAGGGCTGCAGCTGCTCGTAGTGGGCCTTGGGATCATCGCTGATCCGGCCCAGCACCAGCACCGGGTCCGGTGCTGCATGCACCGTCCCGGCCAGCAGGACCATGGCCAGGCTCAGCAGTCCCCCCTGCATTGCCTTTCGCAGACCCGACACAGGCTTCATCCCCCCTGGGTATCCAGACAGACTACCCGAAAAAATGAGAACGTCGTCAGCTGTCCTTGCCGCCTGCCTGGGCCAGTCGCGCCATGCGCTGGGTGTCGGCGAGGATGCCGCGCAGCAGGCGCACTTCCTGCTCGCTGGGCTCGCTGCGCAGGAACAGGCGGCGCAGCTTGCGCATCGCCGATTCCGGGGCGCGGCCCTTGTGGAAATCAATCTCGTCCAGCGTGTCGCCAAGCTGGGCGAAGAAGCTCTCCATCTGCTCGTGGCTGGCCGCCTGCTCGCGGAAGCCCGGCTCGGCGTCGGCCGCAGGCTGCGCACCCAGCAGCTGCATGCGCGTTTCATAGGCCAGCACCTGCACGGCGGCAGCCAGGTTGAGCGAGCTGAACTCCGGGTCGGACGGGATGTGCACCGCTGCATGGCAAAGCTGCAGTTCCTCGTTGGTCAGGCCGGTGCGCTCACGGCCGAACACCAGCGCCACCTCGGCCCCCTCGCCGGCCTTGGCCACCGCGCGGGCAGCGGCATCGGCCGGCAGGTACTCCTCCAGCTGCACGCGGCGGGCACGGGCGGTGCAGCCCAGCACCAGGCGGCAGTCAGCCACGGCTTCGGCCAGGGTGGCCACCACCGGGGCGTCCCCCAGCACGTCTTCGGCACCGGCCGAGCGGCGGAAGGCCTCCTCATCCAGCGGCTTTTCGGGGGCAACCAGGACCAGGCGGGCCAGGCCCATGGTCTTCAGGGCACGGGCGGCAGCACCCATGTTGCCGGGGTGCTGGGTACCGACCAGGACGAATCGGAGGCGGGTGGCGGCAGGAAACTGGGACATGAACAGGGAAAAGGTCGAGCTGGACGATGACCAATGGTAAACTGTGCGGCCGGCCACTGCGCCGGACCCGCTCTTTTCCCCCGCCAGTCCATCTCTTCTGCCTTTCCGGGAGCCCACGCCATGCAGAAACCCGCCGTAACCGTCATGGTCAAGGCCGCCCGCCTCGCCGGCAACGTCCTGTTGCGCAACATCAACAAGCTCGAGGCACTGAACGTGGTGCAGAAGGGCCGGATGGACTACGCCAGCGAAGTGGATGCGGACGCGGAAAAGGTCATCGTCAAGGAACTCAAGCGCGCCTACCCGGACTACGGCATCTTCGGTGAAGAAGGTGGTGTGCAGGGCGAGCGCCGCCAGATGTGGGTCATCGACCCGCTGGACGGCACCAGCAACTACCTGCGCGGCGTGCCGCACTACTGCGTGTCGATCGCCCTGGTCGAAAACGGCGAGCCGACCGATGCGGTCATCTTCGACCCGCTGCGCAATGAACTGTTCACCGCCAGCCGTGGCGCTGGTGCCGTGCTGAACGACCGCCGCATCCGCGTGGCCGACCGCAAGGATCTGGAAGGCACGATGATCCACACCGGCTTCGCCCCGCGCGAGCGCAGCCGCGCCAGCGCCCAGCTGAAGGCGGTGGACGCCCTGCTGGTGCACGGCGAGGACATCCGCCGCACCGGCTCGGCCGCACTGGACCTGGCCTACGTGGCCTGCGGCCGCGCCGACGCCTACTTCGAAGCCGGCGTGAAGGCATGGGACATCGCCGCCGGCCTGCTGCTGGTCCGCGAAGCGGGCGGCAAGGTCTGCGACTTCAAGGGCGCGACCCTGGGCCGCATGGACAACCGTGGCCCGGACACCCATCAGATCGTGGCCGGCAACCTGAAGGTGGCCGAGTCGCTGCAGAAGGTGCTGGTGAACACTGGCTACGCGGCGGAGTTCGACGCGAAGTTCTGATCTACGCGTAGACGCGGTTCATGGAGACGGCACCTGCGAAGGTGCCGTTTTCGTTTGCGCGCCGACGCATTGGCGCGCCAGGCGATGCCTGGGGATCATTTCCGCGACCGCGGTGGGGTGTCACTTTCTTTGCGCGCAAAGAAAGTAACCAAAGAAACGCTCCGCCGGCCGCGAGCCGACGTGCTGCGCACGCCGGTGCCCTGCGCTCCTCGGCCCGTCGAGGGACGGTGCGGGAACTCGCTGCGCTCAGACACCCGCACCTCTTCGCCCTCGCCGGACCTGCGGTGCTCGGCTCGCTTGAAGGCGGACTGGAAGGTCAAGATCAAGAGCAACAGCATCCACGCATGGCGTGAATCTACGGGGTGCAGCTGTAGCATTTGACCTTGGGTCCGCCTTGAGCGAGCCGAGCATCGCAGGGGGATCAGGGGCGAAGAGGCGCCGGTGTTTGAGCGCAGCGAGTTCGGCGCCGTCCCCTGATTCGCCGAGAAGCGCAGGGTACCGGCGCGTAGCGACGGCTCGCGCCCTGGCGGCGTGTTTCTTTGGTTACTTTCTTTGCACGAGCAAAGAAAGTGACACCTCTCCGCAGGCGCGGAAACGATCCGCCGGGCACGACCCGGCATCCGCAATGCATCCCGCAAACAAAAACGCCCGGCGCGAGGCCAGGCGTTCCTGCACTACCGTGGAAGTACGGAGGCTTACGCCACCGTCGACGCCCGCAGCGCGGCAATGCGCTCTTCCAGCGGCGGGTGGCTCATGAACAGCTTCTTCGCCGTCGAACCGGCGATACCGAAGGCTGCGATCTGCGTCGGCAGCGTGCTCTGGCCGTGGTTGAGCTGCAGGCGCTCCAGCGCGGCGATCATCTTCTGGCGGCCGGCCAGCGAGGCACCGCCGGCGTCGGCGCGGAACTCGCGATGGCGCGAGAACCACATCGAGATCATCGTCGCGAACAGGCCGAACACCATCTCCAGCACGAACACGATGATGTAGTAGGCGAAGCCGCGGCCGCCGCCTTCGCGGTTGCCCGACAGCGCGCTGTCGATGACACCGCCGACCACGCGGGCCAGCACGATCACGAAGGTGTTCAACACGCCCTGCAGCAGCGCCATGGTGATCATGTCACCGTTGGCGACGTGGGCGATCTCGTGACCCAGCACCGCTTCGGCCTCGTCTTCGCTCATGTTGTGCAGCAGGCCCGTGGATACCGCGACCAGCGCATTGTTGCGGTTGGCGCCGGTGGCGAAGGCATTGATCTCCGGGCCTTCGTACACGGCTACTTCCGGCATGCCGATACCGGCCGCCTTGGCCTGGCGCTCGACGGTGGCCAGCAGCCAGCGCTCGGTCTGGTTGCGCGGCTCGGTGATCACCACCGCACCGGTGGAGCGCTTGGCCATCCACTTGGACAGCAGCAGCGAGATGAGGGAGCCACCAAAACCAAAGATCGCGGCCATGACCAGCAGGCCGCTCATCTGGTTCGAATTGACCCCCAGCAACGACATCACGATGCTGGCGAGGATCAGGACCGCGAAATTGGTCGCCAGGAACAGGGCAATGCGGGTAAACATGGGAAAATCCGGCTCGGAAGGGGTCGATACCGGTCAATTTGCGGTGTGGTCAGCTTGAATTCAAGCGCCAACCTGACCGACGATTCAGCCTGCATGACCGCCAATGCTCCCTGCGGCCGCTTCGCGCCCTCGCCGACCGGCCTGCTCCACCCCGGATCCCTGCTCGCCGCCTTCGGCAGCTGGCTGCTCGCTCGCCATCACGGCGGCCTGTGGCGGCTGCGCATCGAAGACGTCGACCCGCCGCGCACCGTGCCCGGTGCGGCCGAGTCACAACTGCAGGCACTGGCGGCGTTCGGCCTGGTCCATGATGGCCCGATCCTCTGGCAGAGCGCCCGGGGCGAGGCCTACCAGGCCGCGCTGGATGTACTGCTGGCCGATGATCTGGCCTTTGTCTGCCACTGCAGCCGCAGCGAGCTGGCTGCCAGCGGCGGCATTCATCACCGCTGCGTAGCGCGGCAACCACGACCGGACCCCGCCGTCCGTTTCCGCGTGCCACCGGGCAGCATCGTGCATTTCAACGATGGCCTGCGTGGTCCGCAGCAGCAGGACGTGCATGCCGAGGTTGGCGACTTCGTGCTGCGCCGCGCGGATGGCTGCTGGGCCTACCAGCTGGCCGTGGTGGTCGATGACGCCGCACAGGGCGTGACTGAAGTGGTGCGCGGCGCCGACCTGCTCGATTCCACCGCGCGGCAGATCCTGCTGCAGCAGGCGTTGGGCCTGGCGGTACCGCGCTACTGGCACCTGCCGCTGCTGCTCGATGCCCCGGGCCACAAACTGTCCAAGTCGCTGGCGTCGCTGCCGGTGGACAGTTCGCGCCCGCTGCCCGTGCTGCGCCAGCTCTGGCAGTTGCTGGGCCAGGCGCCTGCGGCCCTGGACCACGCGCACGATCTGGACGCGCTGCTGGCCGCGGCTCGACAGGCCTTCGACCCCGCCCAGCTGCCGCGCGCCGACATCCTGCTGCCGGCCGGCGCACTTTCCGCGCCGATGTTGCAGAATCCCCCTTCCCCCACCTGATACCCGGACAGCATTCCATGACATCTCGCGTCGCACTGGTCACCGGCGGAACCGGCGGCATCGGTACCGCCATCTGCCAACGCCTGGCCGACCAGGGCCACCGGGTCGCCACCAATTACCGCGACGAGGCCAAGGCCCGCGCCTGGCAGCAGGCGATGACCGAACGCGGCTACAGCGTGTCGATCTTCCCGGGCGATGTCTCCGATCCAGGCAGCGCCGAAGCGCTGGTGCGCGCCGTCGAGGCCGAGCTGGGCCCGGTCGAGATCCTGATCAACAACGCCGGCATCACCCGCGACACCACGTTCCATCGCATGCGCGCGGACCAGTGGCACGATGTGATCAACACCAACCTCAATTCGGTGTTCAACGTCACCCGTCCGGTCATCGAAGGCATGCGCCGCCGCGGCTGGGGCCGGGTCATCCAGATCAGCTCGATCAACGGCCTGAAGGGCCAGTACGGCCAGGCCAACTACGCGGCGGCCAAGGCCGGCATGCACGGCTTCACCATCTCGCTGGCGCGCGAGAACGCCGGCTTCGGCATCACCGTCAACACCATTTCGCCCGGCTACGTGGCCACCGACATGGTGATGGCGGTTCCAGAGGAAGTGCGTGCCAAGATCATCGCCGACATCCCCACCGGACGCCTCGGCAAGCCGGAGGAAATCGCGTACGGCGTCTCGTTCCTGGTCGCCGACGAAGCCTCGTGGATCACCGGTAGCAACCTGGACATCAACGGCGGCCACCATATGGGTTGGTAAGCCGCGCAGCGGGCCATCGCGGCGAACGCCGCCGGCCCCTGCCAAGAGTCATGCTGCGCAGCACGCAAACCCTTGTTGCGCAACATGATCACTGCTGAAAGCCAAGCCTGGCGGGGGCTGAGGCGGTTGCAACGGCTGCTGCACTGCGCCATGCTGCGCGTCTACTGTGACGAGTACCGCTTCATGGCTGCGACCCGCATCATCAAGAAGTATCCGAACCGCCGTCTCTACGACACCGAGATCTCCAGCTACATCACCATCGAGGACGTGCGCCAGCTGATCCTGGACGGTGAAGACTTCGAAGTCCGCGACGCCAAGAGCGGCGACGACCTCACGCGATCGGTCCTGCTGCAGATCATCGCCGACCAGGAACAGGACGGCGAACCGATGCTGTCCACCCAGCTGCTGAGCCAGCTGATCCGCTTCTACGGCGACTCCCTGCAGGGCTTCATGGGCAATTACCTGGAGCGCAGCATGCAGGTCTTCCTCGACCAGCAACAGCAGTTCCGCCAGCAGATGGGCAACCTGCTGGGCCAGACGCCGTGGGCGATGATGAACCAGCTGACCGAGCGCAACCTGGAGCTGTGGCAGGAATTCCAGCGCAACATGGGCACGGGCTTCGGTGGCCCGCGTCCAGGCGGCACCGGAACCGGAACCGGCGCAGGTACCGGCAACAAGCCGAACGAACCGGGCACCGGCACCGGCGGCAAGACCCGCCGCTGAGCTGCAGCAACGGCTGATACGAAAACGGCGCGCCCCTGGCGCGCCGTTTTGTTTGGCATCGCGCCAACGATACGTCAGCGTTTCGCCTTGCACCCCGTGCATACGCGCTCGACCTTGTAACCCTTCGCCTTCAGCTTCTCGACCACGCCATCGTTGCCCAGCAGGTGCAGCGTGCCGACCACCACCAGCGTGCCGCCCTGCCCGGCCTGAAGGTACGGCAGCAGCTTCGGCACCCAGGCGTCATTGCGGCCGGTATTGATGCGCTGATACAGCTGCGGATACTGCTGGCGCATTTCCGCCGCCATCCGGGTCCACAGCACGCGCTCGTCACCGCGACGCCAGGCGTCGTGCAGCTGGCGTGCCTGCTCGTCGGCCTTGCCAGCCTGGTCCAGCGCTTCGGCCAGCATCTGCCGCTGTTCCTGCAGCGTCATTCCGTCGAGCATGCCGATCTGGGTGTCGATGTCTTCCAGTCCCGCGGTCTTGCGCCCGGTCTTCTGCGCACGCTCCATGAAGTGGCGGTCCAGGCCCAGTGCCGGGTCCAGGCCCAGCTTCTGCATCTGCCCGACCGAAATGCTCAGGCCGACAAACCACGGCTTCATGCCCTGCATCTGCGCCAGTGGCAGCTTGTTCTCGGTGGCGAACACCTGCAGCTTCTGCCAGGTCGCAGCATCCAGATCACGCTTGAGCTCGCTGCCATCGGTGCGGACCGCAGCCTGCACCATGCGGCTGGCCAGCTGTGGTGACTGCATGTCTTCCGGCGACAGTTCGAACACGACCCGCTGCGAGGCTTCGAACGCCTGTTCGACATCGGGCGACAACGGGTAGTCCTGCGGCTTCAGCAGGTGGAAGGAACCGAGCAGGTAGAGGCGCGAGTCGCCCGGGCCGGTCACTTTCCACAGCAACGGTACCGGCGGCTTGGCCGCCGCTGCGCCAGCAGCGTCGGCTTGCACGGTACGCGCTGCAACCAGCGGTGCCAGCGCACAGGCCGCCAACAGGGCGGCGGCACGCAACAGGGATCTGATCGGCATCTCAGCCTTCTCCTTCAGGCAGGTGGTAGGCCTTCTCGCCCGCTTCCACGCGCAGGTCCAGCCGGTTTTCCGGCGGCGCCAACGGGCAGGTCGCGTAGGCAGTGAACGCACACGGGGGGTTGTAGGCATGGTTGAAATCGATGCGCACCGTGCCATCGGCTGCCGGCGCATCGGTGTCCAGGTAACGCCCGGCCGGATAGCTGCCGCGGCCACTGGTGCGATCGGCAAAGATCAGGAACAGCGGATGCCCCGGCGCACCGATCGCCTCCAGCCGCCAGCTGCGGCCATCACGTTCGAACTCGACGGCGCCTGCGTTCGGCATCTCGGTGGTCAGGCCAGTGATATCGACGATCGGCAGGGTCTTGCCCGGCGGGTGCGCGATGAAGCGTGCCTGCACCTGCCAGTCAGGACCACCCGGCCAGTACTCCAGCCCACCGAAATCGCGGCGTGCCGGCGCATCGGCATGCTTGACCCGCAGCGCATCGCGCGGGCCGCGGCGGATGATGCTGAGCTGTCCCTTGCCACCATCGAAGGCCAGCAGCGTCGGCTGCGGATCCTTGTCGGTGTCGACACGGATGCGGCCGCGCACCGGCTGCCCGTCCTGGCTGACGTCAACGCCGGCCTCCGGTGTGAACCACCATTGGCTGCCTTCGCGGCGCAGCAGGCCCAGCTTGTCCGGGCCGACCACCAGGCGGATGCCATTGGTCGCGCCGCTGCCGACGAAGTGGGATTTGTTCTGCAGCCAGTGCAGGCCAACCAGCGCCGTCCAACCATCCGGCCGGGTCAGGTCCTGATAGCGTGCCACCCGCCACTGCTGCTGCTCGGCAGCATAGGACGGATCCTCCGCGGCCGAAGCCGGTGCCGGCGGCGTCGCCGGGCTGCAGGCGGCCAACACCAAAGCGGCCAGCAGGCCGCCCATTCCCCGATAACGCATCGATGCTCCCCTCAACGTCCGCGCAGGAACCAGCGGTCGATCTCCGCCAGCGAAAAACGGGCCCAGGTCGGCCGGCCGTGATTGCACTGGCCCGATCGTTCGGTGATTTCCATGTCGCGCAGCAGCGCGTTCATTTCCGGCACGGTCAGCCGTCGGTTGGCACGCACCGCGCCATGGCAGGCCATGGTCGACAGCAGCTCATCGCGCGCACTTGCCACACGCCGGCTCTGGCCGTGTTCGCGCAGGTCGGTCAGCACGTCGCGCAGCAGCCCTTCCGGTTCGGCATGCGCCAGCAGCGCCGGAATGCTGCGCACGTGCAGCGAACCGGGGCCGGCACGGGTCACTTCGAAGCCGAGTGCGGCCAGCGTTTCGGCTTCGCTTTCGGCGGTGTCGGCCTCGCGCTCGCCCACCGCCAGCGTGATCGGCACCAGCAACGGCTGCGACTGCAGGCCGATGCCATCGTGCGCGTTCTTCAGCCGCTCGTAGCCAATGCGCTCATGCGCCGCATGCATGTCGACCACGATCAGGCCTTCGGCGTTCTCGGCCAGGATGTAGATACCATGCAGCTGCGCAATCGCGTAGCCCAGCGGCGGCACGCCGGCATCGGCACTGGTGACCGGCAGTCCGTTCTCGGTCGGCATCGACGGCAACGCAGCACCGCGCTCGGCGCCGGCCGGTGCGGCATACAGCGCGGCATAGGCAGCCGGTGCGTCAGCCACCTGCAGCCCAAGGGGCTGCTGCGGGCGCCAGCCGGAAAAACCACCACCACCGCCGCCTGAGCCGGCACCGGGCGCAGGCCCGCGCACCAGCCCGAAACCCGACGCGCCTGCACTTGATGCCATCGGTGCAGCAGTGGCGTCCGCCGGATGCACCGGGCCAGCACCGATCTCCTGCGCCGACATGCCGGCACGGGTATCGGCCAGGGCATCCTTCAGCGTGCGGTAGACAAAATCATGCACCAGCCGCGAATCACGGAAACGCACCTCGTGCTTGGCCGGGTGCACGTTGACGTCGACGCGGGTCGGGTCAAGCTCAAGGAACAACACATAGGCCGGCTGGCGGCCGTGGTACAGCACGTCGCCGTAAGCCATCTTCACCGCGTGGGCGACGCTGCGGTCGCGCACCGAACGGCCGTTGACGTACAGATACTGCTGGTCGGCGCTCGCACGCGAATAATGCGGCTGCGCGATCCAGCCATGCAGGCGCAGGCCGGCACCACTGTGGTCGACGCGCACGGCCTGGTTGGCGAAATCCTCGCCCAGCGTTTCGGCCAATCGCGCATCGGAATACAGATCGCCCGGCTTGTAGCGGCGCGAGGCCTTGCCGTTGTGCGAGACGCGCAGTTCGACATCCGGCCGCGCCAGCGCCAGCGAGCGCAGCCATTCTTCGATATGGCCCAGCTCGGTGCGCTCGGCGCGCAGGAACTTGCGCCGCGCCGGTACGTTGTAGAACAGCTCACGCACTTCCACCGTGGTGCCCGGCGCATGCGCGCGCGGGGTCACTTCGCCGATCTTGCCGCCTTCGATCTGCAGCGCCGAACCGTGTTCGTCATGTGCGCGACGCGAGGACAGGGTGAAACGGCTGACCGAGGCGATCGACGGCAGCGCTTCGCCACGGAAACCGAGCGTGGCCACCGATTCAAGGTCGTCCAGATCGGCGATCTTGCTGGTGGCGTGGCGTGAAACCGCCAGTGGCAGCTGTTCCGGTGCGATGCCACTGCCATTGTCGCGGATACGGATCAGGCGCACGCCGCCCTCTTCAAGATCGATATCAACGCGGCTGGCACCGGCATCGATCGCGTTCTCGACCAGTTCCTTGACCACCGACGCAGGACGTTCGACCACTTCGCCGGCGGCGATCTGGTTGATGAGGATCTCCGGCAACGGCCGGATCGGGCGCGGACCGGGCGCGCTCATGGGAGAGGATGGGCAGCAGACTTCATGGGTTGATGATAGCGGAGCAGCCCCTTCGCCGGGCATGGCCCTGCGCTACCGTAACCCGCTGCGCGGGTTACTTGCTGCCGCCGGCCATGGTGCCGGCTGCGTCGATCTCGGCCTGGGCGCGGGCGGCATACAACGTGCCCGGTGGCGGCTGGCGGCTGAAGAAGGTGTGCACACCGTCCAGCACCGCACCGGCGATCTTGCGCTGGTAGGCCGGGTCGATCAGGCGGCGCTCTTCATCCGGATTGGAGATGAACGCGGTTTCCACCAGCATCGCCGGCATGTCCGAGGTGCGCAGCACCGCGAAGTTGGCGCGCTCGATGTTCGGCTTGTGGTTGTTGCCGATCCGCTTCAGGCCACCCAGCACGTGGCCGGCCGCGTCCTCGGAGGCCTTCATGTAGCCGCTCTGGGCCAGATCCAGCAGCACGTTGGCGAGTGTGCCTTCGGTCTGCTGCAGGCGCACGCCACCGACCAGATCGGCCGCGTTTTCCTTGTCCGCCAGCCAGCGGGCGCGCTGCGAAGAGGCGCCCTTGGTCGACAGCACGTACACCGACGAGCCGGTGGCCGAACGGTTTTCGGCCGCATCGGCGTGAATCGAAATGAAGATGTCGGCCTTGTTCGCACGCGCCTTCTGCGCACGCATCGGCAGCGGGATGAACACGTCGCTGTCGCGGGTCAGGTAGGCCTTCAGGCCCGGCGTTGCGTTGACCTGGCGGGCCAGCTCACGCGCTACGGCCAGGGTCACATCCTTCTCGCGCTTGCCGGTCGGGCCGATCGCACCGGGGTCCTGGCCGCCGTGGCCCGGATCGATGGCCACCACCAGGTGGCGCATGCCGGCCTGCATGCGGATGCGCGAGGCATCGCTGGGCATGGCCGGACGCGGTGGCACCACCGTGGTCGGAACCGGTGCAGGCGCTGTGGCCGGCGGCGTGGTTACCACGGCGGCGGTACGCTGGCCGGCAAGGATTGCAGCCGGCGATGCGGGCGGCGTGCTGCTGGCAGCCGTACCCGCTGCCGCGACCTGGGCCGGTGCGGTGGACGGGGCCGGGGTCGGTGTGGCCGGTGCGGCAGCGGCGGCGCTGGCCTGCTGTTGCACCTGTGCGGTCAGCAGCGCGGTGGCGCGCGCGGCGTCGTTGCGCGACTGCGCGCTCTCGGCCGGCGTTGGCGTCGGTGCGGGCGTGTTGACCGGTGCCTGCGGCTGCACCGCCGGCGTCGCTGCCGGACGGCTGGCGGCCACGGCCGGGCCATCGCCCGGCCATTCGATCACCAGCTTGGATTCATTGCCCTCGCGCTGCATCTGCGGGCGGAACGGCGCCACCGATTCAGCGAGGTCGAAAACGACACGGAAGGTACCCGGCACCGGCTGTCCGGTACGCACCGCCGTGACCAGGCCCTGCGCGGCCGGCATTTTCAGGTTGCGTATGGCGCTGGAGTCCGGGAAATCGACCACCAGGCGGTTCGGTCCGGCCAGGGACAAGGTCTTGTAACCGCCACTGCCGACCAGCGAGATCTCGGCACGGGTGCCGGTGGCGCCGGTATTCAGCAGGACCTGGCGGACTTCACCGGCCCACGCACTGACGCTCGCCAGACCCAGTCCGACGGCGGCACAGATTGCGATGAGACGGTTCCCCGGGCGCATGGCTCAGGATTCAATCACCGCGCTGAACGGAATGCAACACCTTTTTCCTTAATAATCCGTAACCTGCCGGTCTTTGTTCTCGTCAGCCGACAGAAATGGCCTGCAAGTCGCCCCCTTGGGGAAGCCGTTTCAGCCATTCATGTCCGACGTCGCTGGCCCCAGTGAGACGGACGTGACGCCCCTGCCCCTCGATTTCCAGTGCCACCACCAGATCGGTAGGTGGCAGCGCGCCCGCGCCCCGTTCCGGCCATTCCACCAGCCACAACACCGCGCTGCTCTCGTCCAGGCCCAGGAAATCAAGTTCGCCGGCCTGGCCGATCCGGTACAGGTCCAGATGCCAGGCCTCGCCACCGCTGGCCAGCGGATAGCGCTCGACCAGGGTGTAGGTCGGGCTGCGGATCGCGCCCTGTACGCCCAGCGCGCGCAGCAGTGCGCGTGCGGTGGTGGATTTACCGGCGCCCAGGTCGCCGCGCAGTTCGACCAGCGCCTGCGGCGGCCGGGTGGCCGCCAGCCATTGCCCGAGCAGTTCAGTGGCATCGCTGTCGGCAAGGAAGAAATCGATCATCGAGAGAGTTCCGGGTTGGCCAGTCGCCGCAACGGCGACAGCAGATCAGTAGGAAGCAGGCCGCGCGCGCCGTCGGCGGCAGCGACATCGCCCGCGAGCGCATGCAGCAGCGCACCGGCCGCAGCGGCGTCGAAGGCAGCCAGGCCTTGCGCGCGCAGGCTGGCGATGATGCCGGTGAGCAGGTCACCCATGCCACCCACGGCCATGCCGGGGTTGCCTGCGGCAATCAGCCGTGGCCGTTGCCCGGGCGCTGCGACGATGCTGCCGGCGCCCTTCAGCACCACCACGGCGTGGAAGCGCTCGGCCAGCACCTGCGCGCAGGCGTAGCGGTCAGCCTGGATGTCAGCGGTGCTGCAACCGAGCAGGCGCGCGGCCTCGCCCGGATGCGGCGTAAGGATGGCGTCGGGCAGCGCGCGCGGCTCCTGCGCCAGCAGGTTCAGGGCATCGGCATCGACCACCAGTGGCCTGGCGCAGGCCAGCACCCGCGCAAACAGTGCGTGCGCCCATTCGTCCTGGCCAAGACCGGGGCCGATCGCCACCACCTTGGCCTTGTCCAGCAGCGCTGGCAGCACATCGCCGTCTTCCAGCGCATGGGTCATCGCCTCCGGCAGGCGTGCCAGCAACGGGCCGACATGATCGCGGCGGGTGCCCAGGCTCAGCAATCCGGCGCCCGCACGCAATGCGGCCTCGGCCGCCATGGCGATGGCACCGCCGCTGCCATGGTTGCCGCCAACACACAGCACGTGCCCGGATTCGCCCTTGTGAGTGTTGGCACGGCGCGGCGGCAACAGTGCCGGCAAGCGAGCCTGGGTCCAGTGCTCCGCGGCGGGTGACACGCCCTGCCCTGCGGCTGCGGGCAGCTGCAGGGGGGCCAGCGCCTTCCGCCCGCAATGATCCAGCGCGTCGCCGGTATACAGCCCGCGATGCGGCACGATGAACTGCACGGTCAGCGCCGCCCTCACCGCCTCGCCCGGTACGGCGCCGCGGTCGGCATCCACGCCACTGGGGACGTCCAGCGCCAATACCGGTGCCGCCTGCGCGTTGAGCGCGACAATCAGCGCCTGCGTCACGCCTTCCGGCGCGCGATCGAAGCCCAGACCGAACAGAGCATCAACCCAGATATCGGCCTCGGGCAGCATGCCGTCGAAATCGGTGGTGGTGCCGCCGTCGGACGTGAATTCCGATGCTGCACGCTGTGCCAGCACGGTTGACGGCGACTTCCCCGGCAAGGCGATCACCATCACCTCGCGCCCGGCCTGCAGCGCGTGACGGGCCAGCACATGGCCGTCGCCGCCGTTATTGCCCGCACCAACCACCACGCCGATCCGCTGCGCATGCGGCCAATGCTGCAGCAGGCACTGCCAGGCGGCCTGGCCGGCCTGTGCCATCAGGCCCCAACCGCCCTCGGCGGCCAGCGCCGAGGCCTGCGCATCAAGCGCACGCGCGGCAGCGGAATCGAACAGATCGGCAAGGTTGGCCATGCGGGGATTTTATACTGGTGCACATGTCCCCCGTCCCCGCCCCTGTCGATCCGGCCCAGGCCGTGCAGCGCATCCGCGAACTGGCCCGTGCCCATGGCTTCCAGCGCTGCGGCATTGCCGGCATCGAGCTGGGCGAAGATGAAGCGCACCTGGCCGACTGGCTGGGCCAGGGCCTGTACGGCACGATGGACTGGATGGCGCGCCACGGCACCCTGCGCGCGCGCCCGGCCGAACTGCTGCCCGGCACCGTGCGGGTGATCTCGGTAGGCATGGACTACAGCCACAAGGACGACACCGAAGCCTGGGCAACCCTGGCCGACCCGGGCCGCGCCTACGTGGCCCGTTACGCCTTGGGTCGTGACTACCACAAGCTGATGCGCAACCGCCTGCAGAAGCTGGCCACGCAGATCAACGATGAAGTGGCACCGCTGGGCTACCGCGTATTCGTCGATTCGGCCCCCGTGCTGGAACGCGCACTGGCGCGCAACGCGGGGCTCGGCTGGATCGGCAAGCACACCTGCCTGATCGACCGCCATGGCGGCTCCTGGTTCTTCATTGGCGAGATCTACATCGATATCCCGCTGCCGATCGATGCCCCGGCCACGGCACACTGCGGTACCTGCACGCGCTGCATCGATGTCTGCCCGACCCAGGCCATCACCGGCCCGCAGCGTCTGGATGCACGGCGCTGTATCTCCTACCTGACCATCGAGCACGACGGTGCCATCCCCGAAGAGATGCGCCCGTTGATCGGCAACCGCATCTACGGCTGTGACGACTGCCAACTGGTCTGCCCCTGGAACAAGTTCGCCAAGCGCACCGACGAAGCCGATTTCCGCGCGCGCAACAACCTCGATACCGCGCGCCTGGACCAGCTGTTCGCCTGGGATGGAGCCGAGTTCCTGCGCCGTACCGAAGGCAGCCCGATCCGGCGCAGCGGCCATGAGCGCTGGCTGCGCAACATCGCCGTGGCACTGGGCAATGCGCCGTCCTCGGCCGAAGCGCTGGCCGCGCTGCATACCCGCGTCGATGATCCCTCGCCGCTGGTGCGTGAACACGTGCAGTGGGCGCTGGGCCAGCACACGGTGCGCTGACGTGCGATCCTGAGCCCCCGTTCCGCCTGCAGCACGCCGTTCCCATGCAGCCACGCAACAACGACATCCTCACCCCCAGCCAGCTCAACACCCTGGCCCGCGACCTGCTGGAAGGCAGCTTCCCGGCGATCTGGGTCGAGGCCGAGCTGGGCAGCGTGGCGCGTCCTTCTTCCGGGCACCTGTATTTCACCCTGAAGGACGCTCGTGCGCAGCTGCGCGCGGCGATGTTCCGGATGAAGGCGCAGTACCTGAAGTTCGTGCCGCGCGAAGGCATGCGCGTGCTGGTGCGCGGCAAGGTGACCCTGTACGACGCCCGTGGCGAGTACCAGATGGTGCTGGACCACATGGAGGAGGCCGGCGAAGGCGCACTGCGCCGCGCCTTCGAGGAACTGAAGGCACGCCTGGAGGCCGAGGGCCTGTTCGACCCGGCACGCAAGCGGCCGATGCCGGCGCACGTGCAGCGCCTGGCAGTGATCACCTCGCCCACCGGCGCCGCCGTGCGCGACGTGCTGAGCGTGCTGGCCCGCCGCTTCCCGCTGCTGGAAGTGGACCTGCTGCCGACCCTGGTGCAGGGCAGCAGCGCCGCTGCACAGATCACCCGCCTGCTGCAGGCGGCCGATGCCAGTGGTCGCTACGACGTGATCCTGCTGACCCGCGGCGGCGGTTCGCTGGAAGACCTGTGGTCCTTCAACGATGAAGCACTGGCCCGTGCGATCGCCGCCAGTCACACCCCGGTGGTCTCGGCGGTGGGCCATGAAACCGACTTCAGTCTCAGCGATTTTGCCGCCGACCTGCGTGCACCGACGCCGTCGGTGGCGGCTGAACTGCTGGTACCCGACCAGCGCGAACTGGCCTTGCGCCTGCGCCGCACGGCCGCGCGCATGGTGCAGCTGCAACGGCACACGATGCAGCAGGCCATGCAGCGTGCCGACCGCGCCCTGCTGCGCCTGAACGCACAGAGCCCGCAGGCGCGGCTGGACCTGCTTCGCCGCCGCCAGCTGGATCTGGGCCGGCGCCTGCATGCCGCCTTCAACCAGCAGCAGGAACGCCGTGCCGCGCGCCTGCGCCATGCCGCGGCGATCCTGCGCGGGCACCATCCGCAACGCCAGCTCGATGCGATGCAGCGCCGTCTGGCTGCCCTGCGCGGGCGGCCGCAGGCAGCGATGCAGCGTCTGCTGGAGCGCGATGCGCTGCGCCTGCGCGGGCTGGCGCGTTCGCTGGAAGCGGTCAGCCCGCTGGCGACCGTGGCCCGTGGCTACAGCATCCTGACCCGCAGCGATGACGGTACGCTGGTGCGGAAGATCGATCAGGTACAGCCGGGTGACGCCCTGCAGGCCCGCGTCGGCGACGGCGTGATCGACGTGCAGGTCAAGTAAAGGGGTGTTCGGCAGGGCTGCGCCCTGCACCCACGGTAGTGCCGGCCGCTGGCCGGCAACCTCAACAGCAACAGCAAAAGCGGCTCTGGATTGCTGATGGCTTGGCGGGGCGGTGTGGCTGTGCAGGACACGCCGTAAACCCATCCATGGGGGCTCAATGGCGCCATCCATGGCGCCAACGGTCCTGCCCACCCACACCCCCCCACCCTCGACAGTTTCCCGGTGACGGTCGGTAGATCCACGCCACGCGCGGATGAATCTCCATCGAAATCGAATATTTCGAGTTGAGATCGACAGGCATCCACGCATGGCGTGGATCTACCGTGTCGACCAAGGTCGACACCTACCAACAGCAGCGAGAATCTGTCGAAGGCGGGGTGGGTCCGGTTGCGGGAGTGTCCGCGGCATGGATGCCGCGGCCAAGCCCCCATGGACGGGTTTACGGCGTCTCCCGCAACCGGGCCCACCCCGCCACCCCACGGAATGCACGCTGTTGCTGTTGCTGTTGCTCTGGCTTCGGCGGGCGCAGGGCTGCAAGCCCTGCCGAACACCCCCTACTTTGCCTGCTCGCAGAACTTCTGCCGGTACTCGAGGGCCTTCGGCATCAGCGCCTGCAGGTTCTGGATGCGAGTACCCGGGTTCGGGTGGGTGGAGGCGAACTCCGGCGGCGACTGGCCCCCACTGGCCTGGCCCATGCGCTGCCACAGCGGCACCGCCTCGCGGGGATCGAAGCACGCCGCTGCGGCCAGCATCAATCCCACTTCATCGGCCTGGGTCTCGTGACTGCGCGCATACGGCAACAGGTAACCGTAGCCCATCGCCGACATCATCATCTGTTGCTGCTGCGCGTCCATGCCGCTGGCGGCGCCGGCCATCTGCCCGATCTGGGTGAGCTTCTGCTGGGCCATGCGCTGTGCACCATGGCGCAGCAGTGCATGGGCGATCTCGTGGCCCATCACCACCGCCATCGCGTCGCGGGTACGCGCCACCGGCACCAGCCCGGTGTAGACCGCCATCTTGCCGCCCGGCAGGCAGAACGCATTGGCCTGATCGGACGGGATCACGTTCACCTCCCACTGGAAATCCCGCGCGAAATGCGCCGGCTGCACGCCGTGTTCCTGCGCCAGCGCGGTCTCCACCACATCGACCTTGGCAATCAGCCGCTGGGCGATGTCGCGCACGTCGCGCGCGATCGGTGCGTTCGGATCCATCGGCCGTTCCTGCGACAGTATCTGCTGGTACGCCTGCAGCCCCAAAGCGGTCTCCTGGCGCGCGTCCAGGCTGCTGTCGATCATCACCTTCTCGCCGGTATAGGGGTCCACCGTGCGGTTGGAAAACCAGTAAAACACCGCATAGCCGGCCGCCAGCAACAGCACCCACCAGCGGATGTTGCCGAACAGGCCGCGCCGTTGCGGGCCTTGCGGCGAGCGGGAGAAAGGATCGTTGCGCATCGGGCGGTCTTCCGGCAGGTCCCGCCGGCTGGCGGGCACGGCGCAATCTTAGTGCGCCGATGCCCGCAGCGGGTGAAGCCGGGGCCGCTCAGATGCCGCGCACCAGGCGGAAGCCGATGCGTGCGTTGGTGGTGTCCGAATCCTGCGATTGCCGCCAGGCCGCACGGGTCTGCTCGGGTGCGTTGGCCCAGTTGCCACCCCGGATCACCCGCGAGCGACAGCCCGGGTTGAACCAGGCGGCGCCATCGGAGGGCGCACGCCGGTAACTGGCATGCCAGCAGTCGGCCACCCATTCGCTGAGGTTGCCGCCCATGTCGTGCAGGCCGAAGGTGTTGGCCTGGAAGCTGGCCACCGGCGCCGGCCCCCACCAGCCATCGCCATAGCCGATGAAGGCGTTGTGCCAATGCCGGCCGGAAGGGGAAACATCCTTGCTGCCGGTGAAGTTGCCGCTGCCGGGCGGCGGCGTGCCGGCATCGCCCCAGGGGTAGCGCCCGCTGCTGCCAGCGCGCAGTGCATATTCGAATTCGGCCTCGCTGGGCAGCCGGTAGCTGCGGCCGGTCTGCTCGGACAGCCACGCCGCGTAATTCTCGGCATCACGCACGCTGACATGCATCACCGGCGAGTTGCCCAACGCGCGGCCGCCGTCATAGTCCGAGCGCCAGTCCACCCCACTGCGGCGGATGAAGTTGCCGCTACGCTCGTCATAGACCACCGAATGGCCACGCCGGGTCGCGCGCGGGCGCGCATTGGACGCTTTCACGTAGCGTTCGAAATCGCTGACCGTAACCTCGGTGATCGCCATCGCGAAACCGCGATCGAAACGCACATAGTGCGAAGGACGCTCGGAATCACTGGATCCAGGCTCGGCATCGCCGGCCCCCATCTGGAAACCGCCGTGCGGGACCACCACCATCTGCGGCCCGCGTCCGCCATCGCGCATCGCATCACTGAACACCTGCCCCGGACGGAAGCTGCCGTAATGGGTGGCCAGATCGATACGCTCGCGCAGCTGGGCGACCACCGCGTCACCCGGCAGAGCGATGCGCAGGGCCTCGGCCAACTTCTCGCGGGCTGGCTTCAGGCCCTGCGGCGTGGCCAGGTCACGCAGACCGTCATCGCGCAGCTGCAGCAGCGTGGCGGCACGGATCTGCTCGATGCGCTCGAACGCATCGGCGATGGTCGGCGAGGAATCGCGCATCTTGCTCGCCTCGGCCAACCAGGTGCCGGCACTGGCGAAATCCCGCATGCGTGCAGCGTCCTCGGCACGGCGGATCAGCCCGCTTTCGGCTGCGGCCAGCCCCTGCCGTGCACGGCTGTTGTCTTCATCCAGCGCCAGTGCCTCGCGGAAGTTGCCAATGGCACCGTCACCATCCTCACCGATCCGGTCCGACCGCAGGTCCTCTTCGCCGGCGCGGTTGTAGGCCACCACGCGCTGCGCGGTCTCGACCCGCCCCTGCAGCGCGCGCACCTTCTCGTCCTTCGGCGCGAGCGTCAGCAATACCAGTGCCTGGCGGCTGGCCTCGGCCAGCGCCTCGCGCTGCTTCAGCGGCCGCACCAGCAGCGCATCCGCCTGCTGCTGCAGGCGCTGGCGGGCACGTTGCAGGCCCAGTCGGGCCTGGCGGTCATCCGGTTCCTCTTCCTGCACTGCCAGCCATAACGGAATGGCCGCATCGGCATCCTCGTAAAACCGGCCGGCGGCAGAGGCCTGTTCGGCCGCACGCCGCAACTGGGCGAGGCTGCGGCCCTGCCGGTCCACCCTGGGGGGCGTCCAGCGCTGCACATCCTCGGCGGCATCCTCACCGCCGATGGTCACGCTGCCCTGCCCGGCCTGTGGGCTGGCATCGGCACCGGTTTCGACGTCCTCGGCCTGCCGCGTGTTTCCACTGGCCGCCCGGTCCGCCATCGGGGGCGGCGACGGCGTGCAGCCGGCCAGGGCCATGGCCAGGGCGGTGCACAGCACGGGCGACAACGGAAAACGCAAGCAGAGCCTCCTTCGGCACGGACGCGGATTGACGTTAGGCTATTCTCCCCTGCCTGAGCAAACCCGAGTAGTAGGCCCTGACCTGTGGCAACCTGGATCACCACCCCCGCCGAGCTGGATCCGTACTTCCAGCAGCGTCCGGCCCGCATCGGCCTGGACACCGAATTCATTCGTGAACGCACCTTCTGGCCGCAGTTGGCCCTGGTGCAGATGGCCGTCGGACAGGACATCCTGCTGATCGATCCGCTCATTCCCGGCATGACCGAAGCACTGGCGCCCTGGCTGGCCGATGAATCGATCATCAAGGTGATGCACAGCGCCAGCGAAGACCTGGTCGCCTTCAAGTGGGCCTGCGGCGTGTTGCCGCGACCGCTGTTCGACACCCAGATCGGCGCCTCGCTGGCCGGCATCGGTGGCGGCATGGGTTACCAGAAGCTGGTCGCGGAAATCACCGGCGTGGCGCTGGCCAAGGGCGAAACCCGCTCGGACTGGATGCGCCGTCCGCTCTCGGAGTCGCAGCTGCAGTACGCCGCCGACGACGTCGAGCACCTGTTCGCGCTGCATGACGCCATCGATGCAAAGCTGCAGGCGCTGGGCCGCCAGCAGTGGCTGCAGGACGACGGCGAGCGCCTGCTGGCCAGCGTTGCCAATGACGAAGACCGCTGGCCGCACCTGGCGATGCGCTCGGCACAGTTCCTCGACGCTGACGCGCAGCACCGCCTGCTGCGCCTGCTGCGCTGGCGCGATGTGCAGGCACGCAGCAGCGACCGCCCGCGAAGCTGGATCCTGGACAACGAACTGGCCGCCACGCTGGCACGCACGCCACCGGCCGATGCCGCTGCGCTGGCCAAGCTGTTCGAACAATTCCCGAAGGCACCGCGCAAGCTCGCTGGCGCTGTGTGGCAGGCGCTGGACACACCGCTGGCCGATGAGGCCGAGGCACCGCTGGCGCTGCCGGCCAACGACAGCAACAAGCAGGCACTGAAGAAGCTGCAGGATGCCGTGGCCGAGCGCAGCCGCGAGCTGGGCCTGCCGGATGGCGTGCTGGCCTCGCGCAAGCACCTGGAAAGCTATCTGGAACGTCGCCAGTGGCCCACCGCACTGGCCGGCTGGCGCCAGCAGGAACTGGAATCGCGACTGCAGGCCCTGCTGCCCGCAGCTTGATATCGCCGGGCGCGGGGGCATTGGCTCGGCCCCCGCGGCGTCGGAATGAGCATCTGCCACCCTTGCCGGCGCGCGCGCGGGCCTGTCCAATAGCGGCCCCGCTACTGTTGGATGGCTTCAGATGACAAATGGAATTGCGAAGGACGGCCTCTCCGTCGAGGACCTGGCCTGGCGCACGCAGGCGCGTACCGCGCTGCAGGAACACGACCATGCAGCGCTGGATGCACTGCTGGCCCCTCACGAACACGCCTGGCTGGACGGCGCGCGTGCCCTGCCGGGCATCCGCTGGCGCCTGCGCAACCTGCAGGACAAGGTCCTGACGCTGGATGAGCGCCTGCAGCAGGCACAGCGATGGGTCGCCGCCGCACCACACAGCTACTACGCCTGGCTGCGCCTGGGTGCGTGCTGGCAGGATGCTGCCGGCGAACTGCGCAGCGCCGACGTGGCCGCACTGGTGGAGGACAGCCAGTGGCTGGCCGCGCAGCTGGCCCGCGACCACGCCGTGCACGCCTACCTGCAGGCGATCCCGCTGTCGTCGCGCCCGGCACTGGCGCTGGATGGCATCAAGCGCATCACCAGCTACCTGCGCGAGCCGAACTGGCTGCTCGCGCTGCAGGCCGGGCAGCCGGCGCAGTCTGACGAGGCTGCATTGGCTGAACATTATCCGCAGGCGTGGCCGCAGGCGCTTCAGCTTCTGTCGCGCTTCGGTGCACCGCTGCAGGACCTGCCCGACAGCCTGCCGCCGCTGCTGCACGACCGCAGCCAGGACGACTTCGATGCGCCGCTGGCGTACTGGATGCGCCTGGTGCTGGAACAGCGCCCCGACGACCTGAGCACGCTGGAAGACACCCTGTACTTCCTGTACCCGCGCTGGGGTGGCAGCCACGAGGCAATGGAAGACTTCATCGAGGGCAGCTGGTGCCGCGGCCTCGACCTGGCGCAGAGCAATGCACTGCGCTGGCGCAAGGCGCAGGACTGGCTGGCCGAGTCCCCGCAGCGCGATGACAGCGAAACCGTAGCGGCGCACGAGCGGGCGTACACGCAGATCCTCGACTGGCACCTGGACCGCAACCTGCGCGCGGAGGTACTGACCCAGCGCGCCGGACTGCGCTACCGGCTCGGCCGCCATGAGGATGTCGAGAACGACGTGCAGTGGGACGCCCAGCATATGCAGGCGGTGTTCGAGGACCTGCAGCAGGCCTGGACGCTGGACCGCGACATGGTCCTGCACGAGGGCCTCAGCAATCTCGAAGCCTGCACCTGGTTTGCCCACGTCGACGGTGCCGAGGCACTGTTCGCCCAGGTGGTGGACTACGCCGCGCGCGAAGGTGATTCAGCGATCGGCCTGCTCTGGGCCGCGACGGCCATCGAGCATGGGCTGCTTGGCCAGACCGCCGACCCGGTACGCGCTGCGCCCTTGCTGCAGCGCGCATTGAAACTGGCGCCGCAGGAGAACACCTCGGCTGTCACCTTCGCCGCCAATCTGTTCTGCGATGTCTCACAGACGGCCGGCCTGTCGCTGCTGCAGCGCATGGCCGACGATGGCGACGCCGGCGCCATGTCGGCACTGTGCGACCTGTACAAGGGCCGCCTGGGGGGGCGCGACCAACCGCAGTTCGTCGATGCAGAGAAGGCCGCGTACTGGCAGGAACGCGCCGTGGAAGGCGGCGACCTGATCGCCACCTACAACCTTGGCGTGCGCCTGGTCGCTGCTGGTGGTGCAGACAACGAAGCGCGCGCACGTGAGCTGTACCTGCGCTGCCTGGACGAAGCGGAAACCGGTGAACGCGTCTGGGGCCCGACCTGCCGCAACCTGGCCTGCCTGGCCCTGGACGGCCAGAACGACGCGCACAAGCGCGAAGCGGTCGAGCGTGCGTTGATTCCGCTGTGGTGGCGCGGCGATGACGACGACAAGCTGTGGGCCGCCGGCTATCTGGCCGACATCTACCACTTCGGCAATGGCGTGCCGGCCAATGCGTTCCTGGCGCTGACCTGGCTGCAGCGCGCCAGCGAGATCGATCCGGAGTATGTGGACGTGGTACGCATGACGCCGCTGATCAACGGCGAAGGCCGCTGGTTCGGCGCCAGCCGCGCACGCAAGCAGCAGGAACAGGACCGCCAGCAGGTGGACAGCGCCACCTGGGCCCTGACCTTCGGCCAGCGCAGCCAGGACAGCGACCTCACCGCGGTCTGAAACAATGAAGAGGGCGGCCCGGATCACCGGGCCGCCCTCTTCAATACAGCGGTGGGGGGGGGGGGGGTGCCCCCCACCCCCAACATCAAAAACAAGTACAGTTTAAGGGGGA
>NZ_JBJNRH010000001.1:544746-646864 GCF_045809185.1 Nocardiopsis yanglingensis
CCCCCCCCGGGTCCCAACCCAGCCCCGGGGCGGGCCGGCCCCCCGGCCCCCCCCTCTTCATTCCAGCGGTGCGATGGCGGGATGGCCCGCCATCGCAACAGTGCATTACCAGTTCATGTTCAGCGAGACGCCGACAGTGCGCGGCTCGTTGTAGACCGCGGCCATGTAGTTCTCGATCACACCCTTGAGGTTCTTCTCGTTGGTGATGTTGCGCGCGAACAGCGCCACTTCGTAGGCACCGTAGTTGCCCGAGTAGCCGATCTTCAGGCCGCCCTCGAAGTCACCCTTGGAGTTGAACTCCTTGCTGTCGTACAGCACGAAGCTGGTGTAACCCTGCTTGTTCCAGTCGGTGGACACGAACATGGTGCCGGCGTCGCTGACCGGGAAATCGTAGCGGGCGGCCAGGTTGACGTTGTACTTCGGCGCGTTCGGCAGCGGATTGCCGTCGATCTGGGCGAAGGTGTTGGCACCGACCTTGATGGTCGGGTCGCCGACGGTGCAGACCACCTGGCCGTTGAGGCCGCAGACCTGCGCGTAGACGCGCTTGTCCTTGATCTCGCTGTGCAGCAGGCTCAGGCCGGCGCTCAGGGTCAGGTTCGGGATCGGGCGCAACTCCATGTCGGCTTCGAAGCCGTAGGCCTTGGCCTTGTCGGCGTTGAACAGCACGCCGTTGCCGTCCGAATCGTTGCCGTTGAGCTGGATGTCGTTGACGGTGTAGGTGAACGCGGTAGCGTTCAGGCGCAGGCGGTTGTCCCACAGGCTGCTCTTCACGCCCGCTTCCCAGGACAGGATGGTCTCGGAATCGGCGGTGGTGAAATCGGCATTGAACACCGCCGAACGGCCCTGGATGGTCGGGCCGCGGAAGCCGCGTGCGACCTTGGCGTAGACGCTCACGTCCGGCGTGATCTGGTACATCGCGCTCAGATCCCAGCTCGGGGTGGTGTCGGACATCTTGACGTCGGTGCGGCCCTTGTAGGTGACCACGCCAGCAGCAGTGTCAGCGGTCTTCAGCAGACGGGTGTGCTTCTCGTCCTTGGTCTGGCGCAGGCCGGCGGTGACGGTGAACTTGTCGGTGAAGGCGTAGCTCAGCTGGCCGAAACCGGCCCACGAGGTGTTCTTGTTGCGCAGGCGCACCCAGTTGTTCGGGTTGCGTGCCGCGCCCTGCAGGAACCACGCGCGCTGGTAGAAGTCGGTGGTGTCGCTGCCGTTGAAGTAGAACGCACCGGCCTGCCACTGCAGGGCGTTGTCGTCATGGCTGGCCAGGCGGAACTCCTGGGTCCACTGGTCCAGGTCGCGGATGCGGCCCATCGACTGGCCGTAGCCGTTAGGCACGCCGTTCACCGGGAAGTTCACCGCGGCGCCGCCGTCGGTGTCGCCGCGGCTGTAGCCGGAGGTGGTTTCGTAGGCGGTGATCGAGGTGAAGTCGATCGCGCCGAAGTCGTAACGCGCCTTCACCGAGCCACCGTAGGTCTTGTAGGCCTGCGGGTTGTTGTCGGCTTCGTCGTAGGCGACCTTGTCACGCGGCACGTCGGTCTTGTTCGAGCCCTTGGTCAGCGCACCGCGCAGGAACAGGGTGGAGGTGCCTTCGTAGTCACGGGCGTGGGCCGAGGCCAGGATCGAGAACTGGTCGCTCGGGGTCAGCAGCAGCTGCGCGCGCACGTTGCGGTCATCGAAGCCGCCCATGGCGTTCTTCTTCGGGCTGACGGTGCCGTCGGCGCTCGGGCCCTTGTAGGTGTTGTCGACGTAGTCGTCGCGGTGCTGGTACAGGGCCGACACGCGGAACGAGGCGATGTCGTTGATCGGGCCGCCGAAGCCGCCGTCGATCGACACGCTGTTATAGGTCGCGTAGCTGGCGCTGACGCGGCCGGTGTAGTCCTGGGTCGGCTTCAGGGTGTCGAACTTGATGATGCCGGCGGTGGTGTTGCGGCCGAACAGCGAGCCCTGCGGGCCGCGCAGCACTTCCACCTGGTCCACGTCATAGACCGGGTTGGACTTCAGCACCACGTGTTCCAGCACCACGTCGTCCTGGATGATCGACACCGGCTGCGAGGCACCCAGGTAGAAGTCGATGTTGCCCAGACCACGGATGTAGAAGCGCGGGAAGATACGGCCGGTGGTGGTTTCCGCATACAGGCTCGGCACGCGGCCGGACAGCGCCAGCAGGGTATCGTCGCCGCCGGCGGTGAAGTCGCGCATGCGCTCGCCCTGCACCACGCCCACCGAGACCGGCACTTCCTGCAGGTTCTGCTCGCGGTGTTCGGCGGTCACGGTGATCGTGTCCAGGCCGGTCGGGGTCGGCGCGCTGTCCTGCGCGGCGGCACCGAAGCTGGCCGCCAGGGCCAGGCAGGCACAGGCCAGGGCCAGCGGGTGGCGGCGGAAGGAAACGAAGGAAGACGACATACCCGACAGGCGGCGGGAATCGGAATGGGAGGGCATGAAATGCTCTGAGGAGGCGTCCGTGCGGCCTGCGCGAGCCGGGCGGCAAAAAGGAAAATAACTGCGCAAGCCGCCATTATCCCCCAAATTGTTACGATTTCGTTGCGCAACCCCCACGCCCGGCGAAACCAGCGGTTTCGGCACAGTCACCCGGCACTTCGCGGGCCCAGCGCATTACCTGGGGTCAGATCCGTTTTCCTCAGGAAAACGGATCTGACCCCGAACCGAGATTCATCAAGGCCACATCGACCATCGCCAACAGCCGCTCGCGGCTGATCCCGTCACGGGCCTGCACTGAAATGCCGTGCAGCAGCGTGGCGAAGTGATCGCCCAGCGCCTGCACCGCCACATCGTCGGCCAGCTGCCCTTCGGCCTGCGCCTGCTGCAGGCGCGCGATGATCGCCGCCGTGCGCTGGCGACGATGGCTGGCCAGCCAGTCCCGGACGCCCTCGCCGTCGGGCGACACGCTGCTGGCCGAGGACACCACCAGGCAACCGTGCGGGCGCCCGCGCCGGGTGTAGGTCAGCACCGCGTCACGCAGCATCGACCCGATCGCCTCACGCAGCGTGCTCTGCTCCAGCGCGCGCGGCGCGAAGCCGCCTTCGCCTTCCTCGTACAGCGCAACGGCTTCGCGGAACAACTGCTCCTTGCTGCCGAACGCGGCATAGATGCGTGCAGAGGCGATGCCCAGTGCCTCGACCAGTGCCGACATCGACGTGCCTTCATAGCCGTGCTGCCAGAACAGCAGCATCGCCTTGCGCAACGCCTGGTCCCTGTCGAATTCGCGCGGTCGCCCTGCCATCTGCCTGCCTGCTCCAGTGAGGCGCGCAGTGTAACGCGGGTGTTGACCACCGCGAGGACCGCACCTATTCTTTGTCAATCGACAAACAATTGGAGCAACACATGCAGACCCTCAAGGGCCCCAGCCTGCACCTGGCGCAGTTCGCTGGCGACCAGGCCCCGTTCAACTCACTTGCCGGCATCGCCGGATGGGCCGCCGGCCACGGTTTCAAGGCGCTGCAGATTCCCGCCTGGGATGCACGCCTGTTCGACCTGGCCACCGCCGCCGACAGCCAGGACTACTGCGATGACCTGCGCGGCACACTGGCCGAGCACGGCCTGCAGGTCAGCGAACTGACTACCCACATCCTCGGTCAGCTGGTGGCCGTGCATCCGGCCTACGACGAACTCTGCGATGGTTTCGCTCCGGAGCCGCTGCGCGGCAATCCGAAGGCCCGCAGCGAATGGGCGCAGCAGCAGCTGCACCTGGCCGCCCGCGCGTCACGCCGTCTCGGCCTGCAGGACATGGGCACCTTCTCCGGCTCGTTCGCCTGGCCCTACCTGTTCCCGTTCCCGCAGCGTCCGCCGGGCCTGATCGATGCCGCCTTCGATGAACTGGCACGTCGCTGGCGGCCGATCCTCGATACCTGCGAGGACAACGGCATCAACCTCTGCTACGAGATCCATCCCAGCGAAGACCTGCACGATGGCACCAGCTTCGAGCGCTTCTTCGAGCGTGTCGGCCAGCACGATCGATGCCGCATCCTGTTCGATCCCAGCCACTTCGTGCTGCAGCAGCTGGACTACCTGGAGTACCTGGACATCTACCACCCGCTGATCCGCATGTTCCACGTCAAGGATGCGGAGTTCCGTCCGAGCGGGCGCCAGGGCATCTATGGCGGGTATGCCGACTGGACCGAGCGCGCCGGCCGCTTCCGCTCGCTGGGCGACGGCCAGGTCGACTTCAAGTCGATCTTCTCCAAGCTGGCCCAGTACGACTACCAAGGCTGGGCGACGCTGGAATGGGAGTGCTGCCTGAAGGACCAGGAAGCCGGCGCGCGCGAAGGCGCCGCGTTCATCCGCGACCACATCATTCCGGTCACCGACAAGATCTTCGACGACTTCGCCGGTGCACCGATCAGCACCGCACAGATGCAGCACATGCTCGGCATCGCCTGAGCCCCAACGGAGCATTCCCCCATGACGTCTTCCCTTTCCGCTGGCGCTGCCGGCGACGCACCCCTGCGCCACCATTACCTGCGCATCGATGGCCAGCGCGTGCATTGCGTATCCGCTGGCCACGGTGAACCGGTGCTGCTGATTCCCGGCTGGCCGCAGACCTGGTACGCCTGGCGCCACGTGCTGCACGCGCTGGCCGAAGCCGGCTTCGAAGCGATTGCCGTGGATCCGCCGGGCATCGGCGAATCCGATCGCCCCACCCACGGCTACGACACCGGCAGCGCCGCCTCCGTACTGCACCGGACCATGCAGGCGCTGGGCCATGACCGTTACCAGGTAGTCGGGCATGACATCGGCATGTGGATCGCCTATGCACTGGCCAGCGACCAGCCGCAGGCGGTGCGCCAGCTGGCCGTCACCGAAGCGGTGATTCCCGGCCTGGCCCCGGAACCGGGCATCTTTGCTGCACCGGCCGACAACATCTTCCTCTGGCACTTCATGTTCAACCAGGTGGCCGACCTGCCCGAGGCGCTCATCACCGGTCGCGAGCGCGCCTACCTGGAATTCATGTTCGATCGCTGGTCGTACCGGCGCGATGCGGTGGCCGCCGATACCTACATTGCCGCCTACAGCCGTCCGGGCGCATTGCGCGCAGGCTTCGCGTGGTACCGGGCGATTCCGGAAACGATCCGCCAGAACAGGCTGCGCGCGCAGCGCCGGCTGCCGATGCCGGTGCTCGCGATCGGCGCCGAACACGCCACCGGCGACGCGCCGATGCTGACCCTGCAGCCGCATGCCGATGATGTGCGCGGCAGCATCGTGCCGGGCTGCGGCCACTTCATCATGGAAGAAGCGCCGCAGGCATTCCTTGCACAGCTGCTGCCGTTCCTGCAGGAGGCACGCCATGCAGCTTGAACCGGCACTGCAGCAGTTGGTCGACGCCGTCGCCGCCCATCCGCTGCCGGAGGACCTGCGCGAACTGCGGGCGATCAGCGAGAGCGCGCTGCCACAGTTGCAGGGTGCGCCACAGCCGGTTGCG
This sequence comes from Nocardiopsis yanglingensis, assembly GCF_045809185.1. Classification (NCBI taxonomy): domain Bacteria; kingdom Bacillati; phylum Actinomycetota; class Actinomycetes; order Streptosporangiales; family Nocardiopsidaceae; genus Nocardiopsis; species Nocardiopsis yanglingensis. The sequence continues at coordinate 550,181 of NZ_JBJNRH010000001.1, forward strand.
CATGTGATCGAACACACGGTGATCGCACGCGACGGGCATGCGCTGGACGTCCGCCTCTACACACCGGAAGGATTGCCCGACGGACCTGCGCCGGCCCTGCTGTTCGCCCACGGTGGCGGCTGGTTCCAGTGCTCGCTGGCGGTCTACGACGGTCCCTGCCGCGCCCTGGCCAATGCCAGCGGCTGCGTGATTGTCGCCGTGGGTTACCGGCTGGCGCCGGAGCACCCGTTCCCGGTTCCACTGCATGACGTCGCCGACGCCTGGCAGTGGGTGCAGGACAACGCAGAGCGCCTCGGCCTGGACCCACGGCGGCTGGCGATCGGTGGCGACAGCGCCGGTGGCAACCTCGCCGCCGCCTGCTGCCTGCTGCTGCGCGAGACAGGCCTGCCGCAGCCGCGCCACCAGCTGCTGCTGTACCCGGCGCTGGATGCCGGCATGGGCAGCGATTCCTACCGCGACTACGCCACTGGCTATTACCTCAGCGCCGAACTGATGCAGCGCTGCTGGCAGAGTTATCTGGGGGATCTGGATCAGCCGCCGTCACTGGCCTCGCCCGCCCACGCAAGCAACCTGCAGCGGCTGGCGCCAGCCTCCGTGCTCAGCTGCGAGCACGATCCGCTGCGCGATGAGGCCGAGCAGTACGCGCACCGCCTGCAGGCTGCGGGCGTCGACTGCACGCTGGAGCGGCTGCCGGGGATGATCCACGCCTGCATCCACCTGCAGGGCTTGGCTGTTTCCACTGGCGTGGCGGTACAGCGCGCGGGCCATCTGCTGCACCAGGCCCTGGTCTGAACAGGCTGGGGGCGGCGGCAGATCCACGCCTGCCGCCGTCCCGGCCCGGCGCTTGGCAAGCCCGGCAGGCAGCGCTACACTGAAAGCCTGCCGTGGGGCCATAGCTCAGCTGGGAGAGCGCGTCGTTCGCAATGACGAGGTCAGGAGTTCGATCCTCCTTGGCTCCACCACTATTCAGAAGAACCCGCAGATCTCCGTGATCTGCGGGTTTTTTCTTTTAGCGCCCGCGGCTCAGGCCGGCTCCTCGCCGCCGTCCTTGCGATGTGGACTGCGCGAGTGCGTATCGCGCACCTGTTGATCGCGCTGCCCCGGCCGCTGCTTGGCCACATCGTCCTGCTTCCTGTCCTGGCGACTTTCCTGGATACCCTGCTTCGGGTCCTGATCCTTGCTTCGCTCGTTCATCGAAATCTCCACGCCGGCGGCGGGCCCACGTTGCCCACCACGCTAGAGGTTGCCGGGTAAGCCGCAGGTCAGTCCCGTGCCAACGTCATGTGCAGGCACTGGCTTGCCGCCGCAGCCCCCGCGCGGCCAGAATCCGAGGCACCACGCTCACCGGTACGCCATGCCCTCTCCTACCCAGCACGCAGCGCACACGTTGCCGATGCTCCTCGATGCGACCGACGGCAGCATCCAGCTCGGCAGCCTGCCGACGCTGATCGGCCCCACCCTGTCACGGGATGAAGCGAGTGTCGCCTTCGCCACGCTGGTGCGAGGGCAGCGCGATGTCGGCACCGGCTATCACTGGCTCAGCCTGCACCAGCTCAGCCTGGGCGGTGCGCCCGCTGGCATCAGCCTGTGCTTCCACGGGCAACAGCTCGACATGGTGACAATGGGTGTCAGTCTGCCTGGTGCGGCACTGGAAGACGGCTGGCCGACCCAGTCAGCGATCGATGCCGAAGTCGCTTTCATGCGCCGCACCTTGGCCACGGCACTGGGGCGCAAACTGACCGGCGGCCACGCCCGCTTCGACTGGGGCGAAGCCTGGGCGCGTTTCGATCCGAAAGGCTTCATGGCCAGCAGCGGCATCCGCTACGCGCCACGCTCGTGACCCCGCTCAGGTACGGCTGATCGACACTCCACCCTCCACGCGCATCGCGGTACCGGTAACGAAACTGCTTTCGTCGCTGGCCAGGAACAGCGCCGCGTTGGCGATCTCCTCCGGCTCGGCCAAGCGCTTCAGTGCGTGCAGCGAGCGCACGAAGTCGCGGGCATCGCCGGTCGGTGCCGCCTGCCGGCCCATCTCGGTATCGGTGCCACCGGGCAACAGCACGTTGCTGCGCACGCCACGCGCACCGTATTCGGCAGCGATCACCTGGCTCAGGCCGATCAACCCGGCCTTGCTCGACGCATAGGCCGCCATGCCCGGGAATCCCACGGTGTGGCCGACGAAGGTGCCGACGAACACCAGCGAGCCGCCGCCGCGCGCCAGCAGTGCCGGCAACTGCGCGCGTGCTGCATGGAAGGCCGCATCCAGATTGGTCGCCATCACCTCGCGCCAGGCTTCCGCCGGAAACTCCGCCGCCGGCACGCCCGGGCCGAGCATGCCGGCATTGTTGAGGGCGATGTCCAGGCCGCCGAAGGACCGCTGGGCCAGATCGACCAGCGCCTGTGCCGTGCCCGGGTCGGCCACGTCGGCGGCATGCACCACGGCTTCGCCACCGGCGGCGCGAATCTGCTCGGCCAGCGCCTGCAGCGGCTCCGGCCGCCGTGCGTTGAGCACCAGCTTTGCCCCTTCGGCAGCAAAGCGCAGGGCGCTGGCGCGGCCAATGCCAGCGCTGGCACCGGTGATGAGAGCGATCTTGTTGTTCAGGCGCATGGTCGTGGTACCGGTTGTGAAGTGGCCGCCACGATGCCGCGCCTTCGGCCCGCCCACACTCCGTTTCCGGGCCTCACAGATGCGTGCAGGAAACGGAGTTTCCGCAGCACCGGCACGTGCCAGAATCCGGCCATGGACAGTACCGCCACCACCGCCCTCGATGCCCGCGTCGAACGGGTCTGCCGCCACCTTCAAGCCAGCCTCGACGAGCCCTCGTTGCAGGAGCTGGCCGACATCGCTGGCTGCAGCCCGACGCGCCTGCATCGCCTGTTCAAGCAGGCCACCGGGCTGACCCCCAAGCAGTACGCCGCTGCGCTGCGCGCTGACCGCCTGCGCACCGGTCTGGAGCACCAGGAACGCATCACCGACGCCTTCCACGATGCTGGCTTCGGTTCCAGCGGGCGCTTCTACGAGAACGCACCGAAGTTGCTGGGCATGACGCCAAAGCAATGGCGCGCAGGTGGCCGCGGCGAAGTCATCCACTTCGCCATCGCCGAAAGTTCACTGGGTAGCGTGCTGGTGGCCAGCAGCGGGACCGGTGTGGTCGCGATCCTGCTCGGCGATGATCCGGAGACGCTGTTGCAGTCGCTGCAGCAACGCTTCCGCCAGGCCGAACTGGTCGGCGCCGACCACGGCTATGAGCAACTGGTGGCACAGGTCGTAGGCCTGGTCGAGGATCCCACACGCGGCGCCACGCTGCCGCTGGATATCCGTGGCACCGCGTTCCAGCAACGGGTGTGGCAGGCACTGCAGCAGATTCCGCGTGGACAGACCGCCTCGTATGCGGATATTGCCGCGCGTATCGGTGCGCCCCGCTCCAGCCGTGCCGTAGCACGTGCCTGTGCAAGCAACCCGCTGGCGGTGGCCGTGCCCTGCCACCGCGTGGTACGCCGCGATGGCGACCTGTCCGGCTATGCGTGGGGCGTAGCGCGCAAGCGCGAGCTGCTGCGCCGGGAGAAGGCCTCGACTGCCTGAAGTGGGTGCCGACCTTGGTCGGCACGCCCAGCTTCCGGTAGGTGCCGACCTTGGTCGGCACACCGCCAAGCCCTCAATCCAGCTTCACCACCAGCTTGCCGAAGTTGTGCCCCTTCAGCAGCCCGAAGAACGCCTCCGGCGCATTCTCCAGCCCTTCCACCACATCCTCGCGGTACTGGATGCGGCCATCGCGCAGCCATTGCGGCATCTCGCGTTCGAAGTCCGGCCACAGGTGATTGAAGTCGTGCACGATGAAACCACGCACGGTCAGGCGCTGGCGCAGGATCTGGCTGAACAGTGCGGGCAACCGGTCCGGGCCGGGCTGCTCGACGCCGCGCTCGTTGTAGGTGGCGATGGTGCCGCACACCGGAATGCGGGCGAAGTCGTTGAGCAGCGGCAGCACTGCATCCAGCACATGGCCACCGACATTCTCGAAGTACACGTCGATGCCCGCGGGCACTGCCGCGCGCAGCCGGTCCGCAAAATCAGCCACGCGATGATCCAGCGCCACGTCCACCCCCAGCGTCTGCAGATAGGCGCGCTTGGTCTCGCCACCGGCGATGGCGACCACGCGCGCGCCCTGCAGCTTGGCCAGCTGCGCCACGGTCGCGCCGACCGGCCCGCTCGCTGCGGCCACCACCAGGGTCTCGCCCGGCTTCAAACGGGCGATTTCATGCAGGCTGGAATAGGCAGTGAAGCCGGGCATGCCATATACCCCCAGCGCGATACTCAGCGGCAGCCCGGCCGGATCCAGCCGGCGCCCCAGTGCCCTGGCCGGCAGCACCGCATGGGTCTGCCAGCCACCCGGCGCCAGCACCAGTTCTCCCACCGCCACACCCTCAGCGTTGGATTGCAGCACTTCGGCCACGGTCTGCCCTTCCATCACCGCGCCCACCGCCACCGGTGCGGCGTACGACGGGCCTTCGTCCATGCGTCCCCGCATGTACGGGTCCAGCGACAGGTAGCGGTTGCGCAGCAGCACCTCGCCATCGGCCAGTGCCGGCAACGCTGTCTGTTCCAGGCGGAAGTTGGCTGCACTTGGCGCCCCCTGTGGACGCGACGCAAGCACGATGCGGGAGATGGTGGAGGGATCGGACATGGCCAGGTCTCTGCTGTTGCCAGCATCAGGAAAGGACTGCCGACACTACGCCGCAGCCATCCCCGATGGCGGCCACGAAAACAGCGTTCCATGGAACGGTGCGGCGCTGCCCGCGCGCAACCCTTGCCCTTGCAGCTTTGGCGATTGCGGCGACCTGCTGATTTCCACCGCAGACCATGATCGATTGGCTACGCCCCGCCCCACAACGGAGGATCAAGCACTTGCGAGCGCGCAGACGGCAATGTGAAGAAATCTTGGCAAAACGCTTGCCGAAGGCAGCCGACCTCCGTAATATACGCGTCCTTGGCAGCGACCTCGCTGCAACGAAACATGTGGCCGAGTAGCTCAGTTGGTAGAGCAGGGGATTGAAAATCCCCGTGTCGGCGGTTCGATTCCGTCTTCGGCCACCACTTTCGAAGGCCTGCAGAAATGCGGGTCTTTTTTTTCCGGAAACCGGGTTTGATCACGGTTGCCGCACAATTTGGCCGAGTAGCTCAGTTGGTAGAGCAGGGGATTGAAAATCCCCGTGTCGGCGGTTCGATTCCGTCTTCGGCCACCATCTTTCGAGACCTGCAGAAATGCAGGTCTTTTTTTATTCGCGCTCCGCGCAAGCGGCGGCCACCGCCGCCCGGTTGACGAAACATTTACACCGGCACGCGCCGCGGCACCTACGCTCCAGACTCCTGCCTGGAGCTGCCGATGCCTCTGCGCCCCGCCCTGCTCGCCTGCCTGCTGCTGGCCGCCCTGCCGGTGATCGCCGCCGAGCCGGTGCGCGCGGTCGACACGCTGGACATCGACCGCTACGCAGGTCAGTGGCACGAAATCGCGCACCTGCCGGTGTCGTTCCAGAAGCAGTGCGTTGGCGAGATCACCGCCAACTACGGGCTGCGCCGCGATGGGCGCATCAGTGTCACCAATGCCTGCCGCAACGGCGATGGCGAACGCGTGGTTGCTGAAGGCGTGGCACGCCCGGTTGCCGGCCATCCCGGCCAGTTGCAGGTGCGCTTCGTGCCGGACTGGCTGAGCTGGGTGCCACTGGTCTGGGCCGACTACTGGGTGCTGGCACTGGACCCGGACTACCAATGGGCGCTGGTCGGTGAACCCGACCGCAAGTACCTGTGGATTCTCTCGCGCCTGCCGGAAATGGATCGCGCCCGGTTCGAACAGCTGAAAGAAAAAGCCGAAGCCATGGGCTACGACCTTGGCCCACTGCGCCTGATGACACCGTTGCGCGATACCCCCGCCGATTGAACCACGCCGCAATCCGGCGCATCACGCGTGCCCGATCCGGCGCCGCGCACGCCCGGCCGCCATCTTCACGCGCTACCCTCTGCGACGGGTCGCCACAGGCGATCCAAACGACCATACGCCGTAGTATGCTTATCCAACGCACCCCTCCAGAGGACCTGCGCCCATGCTCCACCGCTTCCGTATCGCCTTGATCGTCCTGTGCACCCTCGCCGTTGTTGCCTGCAACAACGGCATCGTCAAGCGTGTTTCGGAACCGGCGGCCAGCCTGCAGCAGCTGACCGTGCGCGCCGACGGCAACTGGACCGTGGCCCTGCGCCTGCAGAACTACAGCTCCATGCCCATGACCTTCGATGACGTCGCTCTGGCGCTGACCGTCGGCGACAGCGACGCCGGCACGCTACAGGCCAAGCCGGGTATCTCCATCGGCGGCACTTCCGCCGATGTCATCAATGTCGACCTCGTGCCCAGCTCGGCCGCACGCCTGGTAGTGGCCGACGCGCTGGCCGGCAACCGCACCCTGGCCTATGGCCTGAAGGGAACGGTGGCGGCCACGCCGCAGGAAAAGAAGCAGCGCAGCTTCGACATCAGCAGCCGCAGCACCCTCAACCAGGCCCCTGGCCTACCCGGCGTGCTGCGCTGACTCCCGACTTTCGTCGCGGCGCCTGGCGCCGCTCCCCCCTGCCCTGATCAAATCGAGACGTACCGATGAGCAGCTACACCGCCCCGCTTTCCGACCTCCGTTTCGCCCTGCACGACGTGCTCAAGGTCGAACCCCTGTTCGCCCGCCTGGGCTTCACCGACGCCACCGCCGACGTGGTCGATGCCGTACTGGAAGAAGCCGGCCGCTTCAGCGCCACCGTGCTGGCCCCGCTCAACAGCGTCGGCGACGAGATCGGCTGCGTGCTCGACCAGGCCACCGGTGAAGTGACCACCCCGCCCGGCTTCAAGCAGGCCTACGACCAGTTCGTCGATGGCGGCTGGACCGGCCTGACCGCCTCGCCGGAGCTGGGCGGCCAGGGCCTGCCGCACACCCTGGGCGTGCCGCTCAACGAAATGATCAACGCCGCCAACCTGGCGTGGGGCAACTTCCCGCTGCTTTCGCACGGCGCCATCGAAGCACTGAAGCAGCACGGCGAGGCCTGGCAGCACGAGGCCTTCCTCAAGCCGCTGATCGAAGGCCGCTGGACCGGCACGATGTGCCTGACCGAACCGCACTGCGGCACCGACCTGGGCCTGCTCAAGACCAAGGCCGAGCCGAACGCCGATGGCAGCTACTCGATCACCGGCACCAAGATCTTCATCACTGCCGGCGAGCACGACCTGACCGAAAACATCGTGCATCTGGTGCTGGCCAAGCTGCCCGATGCCCCTCCGGGTGCCAAGGGCATCTCGCTGTTCGTCACCCCCAAGTTCAAGGTCGACCGCGATGGCAACGTCGGCGAGCGCAATGCACTGCGCTGTGGCTCGATCGAGCACAAGATGGGCATCAAGGGGTCGGTCACCTGCGTGATGAACTTCGATGGTGCGCAGGGTTACCTGGTCGGCCAGCCGCACAAGGGCCTGCAGGCCATGTTCACCATGATGAACACCGCGCGCCTGGGTGTGGGCCTGCAGGGCATCGGCCTGTCCGAGCGCGCCTACCAGAACGCGCTGAAATACAGCCGTGAACGCCTGCAGTCGCGCGCCCTGAGCGGCGCCAAGTTCCCGGACAAGCCGGCCGACCCGATCCTGGTCCACCCGGATGTGCGCCGCATGCTGCTGACGGTGAAGTCGCTGGTCGAAGGCAGCCGCCTGCTGGCGCTGCACGCCGCCACCCTGATCGACGTCGCCCACCACGCCGAGGATGCCGCCGAGCGCGAGCGCGCCGACACCCTGGTGAGTTTCCTGACCCCGATCTCCAAGGCCTGCCAGACCGAATGGGGCATCGAGAACACCTACAACGCCCTGCAGTGCTTCGGTGGCCACGGCTACATCCGCGAACACGGCATGGAACAGCTGGCCCGCGATGCACGCATCACCACGCTGTATGAAGGCACCACCGGCATCCAGGCGCTGGACCTGATCGGCCGCAAGACCGCGTCCAGCCAGGGCGCCGGCCTGAAGCTGATGCTGGCCGAGATCGAGGCGTTCGCCAAGGCCAACGAGGGCAACGAAGCGCTGGCCGAGTTCATCGGCCCGCTGCGCGCCAAGGCCGCCGAATGGGGCAAGCTGACCCTGGACGTGCTGCAGCGCGCGGCCACCAACCCGGACGAACTGGGCGCAGCCAGCTACGACTACCTGTTCTATTCGGGCTACGTGGTACTGGCCTACTGGTGGACCCGCAGCGTGGCCGCCGCCGATGCCAGCGCGCACGGCGCCGCCTTCGCCCAGGGCAAGCGCGAGACCGCGCGGTTCTACTTCGCCCGCGTGCTGCCGCGCACGCTCAGCCACGCCGCCGCGATCCAGGCCGGTGCCGCCCCGCTGATGGCCATGGACGACGAGCGCTTCGGCGCCTGAGCCGGGCTTCGCCCGGCACCCGCGGTAGTGCCGGCCGCTGGCCGGCAACCGCAACAGCAACAGCTGCATCCCGGTGGATGGCGGGACGGTATGGGCTGGCAGGACACGCCGTAAACCCATCCTTGGGGGCTCGATGGCGCCATCCATGGCGCCAACGGTCCTGCCAACCCACACCGCCCCGCCTCTGACAGGTTCACTCGGCTGTTGGCAGGTGTCGACCTGGGTCGACACGGTAGATCCACGCCACGCGTGGATGGAAACCACCGGGATCTCTCTGGAGAAGAGCCCCCCTTTGTTAAGGGGGGCGCGCCAACGGCGCGGGGGATAGGAGGAATGCGTGGACCTGAATGTTGACGATTTGTGTATCGCCGACAGGCGATACACAAATCGTCAACATTCAGGTATAAGCTGTTCTCCCGATGGAGACAGACACTACACGCTTGGGTCTGATCGAAGCCGGAGCTCCGATTTCTGCTCCGGGCGCCGAGGCATCGCCCAACGTCACCCCGCTGCATCGCCCCGGTTCGGTCCGGCTGCTCTCGCTGGATGCCCACGGACGCGTACTGGACTGGATCACCTGGCAGGACGCGGCGTGCCTTTACGCGCGTGAAGCGGTGGCCTGGACGCTCGGCGATCCCTGCCTGCACATCCACGGCGGCACCAACCGCTTCAGCGGCCTGCAGAGCGGCATGGACCTGCACCCGATCATCGCCGCCCGCGGCCACGCCCGCTCCCGCGCGATCGACCCGACGCCGAACCTGACCAACCCGGCCCTGTTCGCCCGCGACGCCCATCTGTGCATGTACTGCGGCCAGCAGTTCAACCGCCCCACGCTCACCCGCGACCATGTCATGCCACTGTCCAAGGGCGGCCTGGACTGCTGGGAAAACGTGGTCACCGCCTGCTTCCACTGCAACTCGCGCAAGAGCGACCGCACCCCGCAGCAGGCCGGAATGCCGTTGCTGGCGGTGCCTTACCGGCCCAGCTGGATCGAACACCTGATCCTGTCCAACCGCAACATCCTGGCCGACCAGATGGCCTTCCTGAAGGCGCAATTGCCGAAGCGTTCAAAACTGAGCACCTGAATCGCTGAAAATGCAACCCTCACCGTCCTGTCACGGGCGACGGCGTTTGCTTGCCCCACCCCCGTTTGAGGGCGAAAATGGGCGTTCAGAACAAGTGCGAACATGATGATCGACTCTGCCCGCTATCCCCGCCTCGCGCGCATCCAGACACCGGATGACCTGCGCACGTTCGACGAATCCGAATTGAGGGCGGTCGCCGACGAACTGCGCGCCTACCTCATCGAATCGGTGGGCAAGAGCGGCGGCCACTTCGCCGCCGGCCTGGGCGTGATCGAACTCACCGTGGCCCTGCACTACCTGTACCAGACCCCGCAGGACCAGCTGGTCTGGGACGTCGGTCACCAGACCTACCCGCACAAGATCCTGACCGGCCGCCGCGACGAGATCCACACCGTCAAGCAGAAGGACGGCGTGGCGCCATTCCCGAAGCGCGAAGAGAGCGAGTACGACACCTTCGGCGTCGGCCATTCGTCGACCTCGATCTCGGCCGCACTCGGCATGGCCATCGCCCGTCAGTCCGAAGGCGACAACCGTCAGGTCGTTGCGGTGATCGGTGATGGTGCGATGACCGCCGGCATGGCCTTCGAAGCGCTGATGCACGCCGGCGGCATGGAGCCCGAGCCGAACCTGCTGGTGATCCTCAACGACAACAACATGTCGATCTCCGAGGCGGTCGGCGGCCTGACCAAGATGCTCGGCCGTGCCACCGGCAGCCGCACGCTCAATGCACTGCGCGAAGGCGGCAAGAAGATCCTCGGCGACAAGAAGAACAACCCCGCGCGCTTCGTGAAGCGCTGGGAAGAACACTGGAAGGGCATGTTCGTGCCCTCCACCATGTTCGAGGAAATGGGCTTCCACTACACCGGCCCGATCGACGGCCACGACATGCCCGCCCTGCTGTCCACACTGAAGACGCTGCGCGCCTCCAAGGGCCCGAAGCTGCTGCACGTGATGACCACCAAGGGCAAGGGCTACGAGCCGGCCGAAGGCGATCAGATCGGCTACCACGCGGTGGGTCCGTTCGATCCGGACAAGGGCCTGGTGGCCAAGGCCGGTGCCAAGAAGCCGACCTACACCGATGTGTTCAGCGACTGGTTGTGCGATGCCGCCGCCGCCGAGCCGCGCCTGTACGGCATCACCCCGGCGATGCGCGAAGGTTCCGGCCTGGTGCGCTTCAGCAAGGAATACCCGCAGCGCTACTTCGACGTGGCGATCGCCGAGCAGCACGCGGTCACCCTCGCCGCCGGCATGGCTACCCAGGGTGGCAAGCCGGTGGTGGCGATCTATTCGACCTTCCTGCAGCGCGCGTACGACCAACTGGTGCACGACGTGGCCATCCAGGACCTGGATGTACTGTTCGCGATCGACCGCGCCGGCGTGGTCGGCCCGGACGGTGCGACCCACGCCGGCAACCTCGACCTGAGCTTCCTGCGCTGCGTGCCGAACATGGTGGTGATGGCGCCATCCAATGAAGCCGAGTGCCGGCAGATGCTCAGCACCGGCCTGCAGCACCCGGGCCCGGCCGCCGTGCGCTATCCGCGCGGCACCGGCACCGGCGTGGCAGCCGGCACCGACCTGTCCACCCTGCCGATCGGCAAGGGCGAGTTGCGCCTGCAGGGCAGTCGTATCGCCCTGCTCGCCTTCGGCAGCACTGTGGCCGCCGCCGAACAGGTCGGACGCGAACTGGGCCTGAGCGTGGTCAACATGCGTTTCATCAAGCCGCTGGACCGCGAGCTGGTGCTGGCTGTCGCCACCCAGCACGAGGGGCTGGTGACGATCGAAGACAACGTGGTGGCCGGTGGCGCCGGCTCCGGCGTCGGTGAGCTGCTCAATGCCGAAGGCGTGCTGCGCCCGATCCTGCATCTGGGCCTGCCCGACAGCTACCAGCACCACGCCAGCCGCGAGGACCTGCTGGCCGAAGCCGGCATCGACGCCGCAGGCATCCGCGCGGCGGTACTCAAGCGCTGGCCGCAGCTGGCTGCCGGGACCCCGCCGCTCAGCGCGGCAGGCTGAGGCCGATCACTACCCAGTGGATCCACGCATGGCGTGGATCCGCTGCGGAACAGGGGTCGATCCACGCCATGCGCGGAAGCAGATGCAATGTAGATCCACGCCATGCGTGGATAGCGGGCTCCGGAAACAGGATCTGGCCGGGAGCCCCAACCCTCAGCCGTAGCTGACCGCTTCCACGAACGCGCCGCTGGCTTCCACCCGCACCGCGGCACGCTGCCCGGTGTCGACGAAGTGGAGGCGAGCAAGGGTTTCAGCGAAATCGTAGGCCCTGGCACCATCGCGGAACTCGATCGGTTCCGGCCGGTCCGGGTGCAGCACGCGCCATTGGCGTTGCTCGCATTGCAGGCGGATCAACATGCAGCTCACTCCTTGAGGCAGCGTATCGACGGTGGGCGGTACATATGCGCCGTTTGCGGCAGGCATTGGCGCGACGAGTCAGGCGCACACAGAGGTGCCCCTGATCGCAGAAGATACGACGTTCAAAATGTGAGCTCTATCAGATTATTCTGATTTTCGAGGGGCAAGCTCAATTCACCTGGAACTGGGCGCGGCAGCCGTCGCTGACCCAGATGCCACGGCGGTCCCAGCCCCAGGTCTGGCCCTCGATGCAGGCGCTGCGTGAATCCTGGCGGACCAGGCGCACGCCACGGCGGATGCGCGCATCGCAGTACTCCTGGCGGTGGCCGTTGGAATGGCAGGTGATCACCTCACCCCCACCCCAGCCATTGCCACCATTGCCCCAACCGTTGCCATGGCCACCACCCCAGCCACCGCCGCGGCGGTACTCGCCAACAAACTCGGCACGACAGCCCTGGGTCACCCAGACACCGTAGCGCGACTGGCCCCACGTCTCACCTTCCACGCAGGGTGAACCGGACAACTGGCGGATCATCCGCGCCCGGCCTTCAAGACGGCACTCATTGCTGCGGTTCTTGATCGATTCGCAGCGCACGATGCCGCTGCCTTCGCGGCCGCCGTAACGGTCATCGTCATAGCCGTAGCCATAGCTCTGCGCCTGGGCGCCACCCGCCGCCGCCAGCATTGGCAGCAGGGTGCAGGCCAGGGTGCGCCAGGTGAGTGCCTTGCCCATCGAGATCTCCAGATGAATACGATGGCGCAAGCATCCGGGATTCGCGGCACGGCGCACAGGGGGGCGCGTGACGGCGGTTTTTCCCCATTCAAACAACGCAAGCGTAGCTGACTGCACCACCGCGGTCGGCGTCAGTCTCCGACGTGCAGGGCATCCACCGTGCTGCCGAGCGCCTCGACCCGCACCGTGCTGCGCTGGCCGGTGCGACGGTGGTGCTCGAGGGCCCGCGCCGCAGCGACATCGAAAGCCTCGGCGCCCCGCGCATAACGGGTTGCGTCATGCGCCTGCGGATCCAGCACGGACCAGTGCCGGGCGTTGCATTGAACGGTAATGACCATGAAGAGTTCCTGCGGTTGGAAGGATGCGACGGCAGGCGGACGGGCCACGTGCCGGTACACCATCAGGCTAGCGATCACCTCAGGGATGGCCCATCAGATTTGTACGAAAATGCCGTGCCCTCCGGTCAGCCCTTGCCTGCCCTCACATCCCTGAGCCCGTTTAGCCTGTTCTTTCCGTGATCCTTGTCACGGAGTCAGCAGGGCTTCACACTATCGTCACCAACAGGGGCCCCTTCCACATGCGCACCTTCTTCTCCCAGCAGCGTTGGACGCTGCTGAAGTTCTACTTCGTCGCCAGCTACGTCGTGCTGATTGAGGAACTGATCCGCGCCGCCATGCACTGAGCGCTTGCTGCAGGGCTATTTGCGACAGACACTGTCGCTTTAGGCACGGAGCCCGCTCAATGAAAGCGCTTCTTCTGATTCCAGCCCTGCTGGTACTGTCCGCCTGTGCCAACCAGCATCAGGCCGCCGCAGTTGCCGACGCGGCGGCCACGTCGCCTGCCACGCCGAAGGTCGGAGGTGATCGCGATGCCCACGGTTGCATCGGTTCGGCCGGCTACCAGTGGTGCGAACACAGCCAGCGTTGCGAACGCCCGTGGGAACTGGCGCAGGCGCAAGGCCTGGCGAACACCGCCGAAGCCATCGACGCCTACTGCGCAAAGCCGGCCACCCCGGCGCGCAAGTGAGTCGCGTGCGCCATGGCTGAGCTGAGTCCGCTACCAACGCTGGCCCCGGGCCGCTACCGCCACTTCAAGGGCGGCGAGTACGAAGTGCTCGAGATCGTCCGCAGCAGCGAGTCCCTGCAGCCAATGGTGCTGTACCGCGCGTTGTATGGCGAAGGTGGCCTGTGGGTACGCCCGTACGCCATGTTCGTCGAGCAAGTGCCCGGCGAGCACGGGCCGCAACCGCGTTTCGCCCGCATCGACGCATGACGGTTCCGCTGCCGGCCCTGGCCGGCAGCGCGGTAACGCAGCGGGCCTGCGCTACAATCGTACCGTCCAGTCGGTTTCTTCCCGCCATGTCCGCATCCCCCTCCCGTTCGCGCCGCAAGGCGCCCGACAGCGTGCGCCAGTCACTGCTGCAGGCCACCATTGAAGTGATCGGTCGTAATGGCCTGGCCGCGCTGACCGTGCAGGACGTCGCGCAGGTCGCCGGTGTCAGCAAGGGGGCGTTGTTCCATCATTTCAGCAGCAAGCAGGCACTGGTGGATGAAGCCATCGGAGCGCTCATCGGTGAGTTCGAAGCGCGGGTACGTGCCCTGCTGCAGGAAAACCCCGAAGGCCATGGCCGTTTCAGCCGCGCCTATGTGCAGGCCAATTTCGAGCATCTGCTGCAGCAGGAACAGGACAACGACATCGGCCTGACCCTGGGCAACCTGATGGAACCGGCCCTGCTCGCGCATTGGCGCACCTGGAAGCGTGCGATGCTGGCCGAATTCGCCGACGAAGCCAACGATCCGCGACTGTATGCGGCGCGCTGCGCTGCCGATGGCTACTGGGCCACGGCCTATGGCCGGCCGCTGGACGAGGAAGAACGCATCAACGCACTGGCCATGGCCGAACAGGCCCTGAAACTGTGCGACCCGCTGTGAGCCGGAGCCCGCGATGAATCCCTACGTCTATCTCGCCGCCGCGATCGTGCTGGAAGTGATCGCCACATCGCTGCTGAAGGCCTCCGACGGTATGAGTCGACTGGCGCCGACACTGGGCGCGCTGGTCGGCTACGGACTGTGCTTCTACCTGCTGTCGGTAACCATGAAGTCAATCCCGACCGGCATCGCCTACGCGATCTGGTCCGGCGTCGGCATCGTGCTGATCTCGCTGATCGGACTGGTGGTGTTCAAGCAGCGCCTGGATGCACCGGCGTTGATCGGCATCGGCCTGATCTGCGCCGGCGTACTGGTGATCAATCTGTTCTCGCGCAGCAGCGCACACTGAGTACGCTGCTGCGCGATCAACGCTAGCTGACCTTCTTCGCTACGGTCATGCCGAGCAGGAACAGCACCACCGCGATGATGATGCCGGCCCAGAACAGGAACTTGGCGATGCCGACCGCGGCACCGGCAATGCCGCCGAAGCCGAGCACGCCCGCAATGACGCCGATGATGGCGAAGATGATGGCCCACTTGATCATGTCAAACCTTTCCCCGTGGGGACTGCGTACTGGATGATCAGGCTAGGCCGTAGCCGATGCGGCAGTCGTGAACAGGCCGCGTGCGCGGCGTGAATCAGCGTGGGCGAAAGCGCAGCAGGGCAACTGCAAACGCCAGGAACACGCTGCCCACCAGCCGCTCGAACCAACGCCGTGCAAACGGCTTGGCCAGCCAGCGGCGCAGGCCATGGCCACCGGCTGCATACATCACATACCAGAACAGTTCGCAGGCGGCGAAGGTGGTCACCAGCACGCTGTACTGCAGTGCCTGGCCACGTGACGGATCGACGAACTGCGGCAGGAACGCTGCCGCGAACAGCAGCAGCTTGGGATTGCTCAGGCCCACCAGAAGGCCACCACGGAACACCTTCCACGCGCCCAGCGACGCCGCAACCGGCAGCGCGGCATCGACTGTCACCGGTGGTGCCGGCCGGCAACTGTCACGCCATGCCTTCAGGCCCAGCCAGGCCAGATAGGCCACGCCCAGATAGCGCAGCACCTCAAAGAGCATCGGCGAGGAATGCAGCAGCGCACTCAGTCCTGCCGCGGAGGCCGCCAGCACCAGCAGCATCGCCAGCAGGCAGCCAGCCATCGCCGGCACGCTACCGCGGAAGCCGAGCCCGACGCTGCGACCGAGGATATGCAGCATGTTCGGCCCCGGCGTGCCACACAGAACGAACACCGTGGCGAGAAACCACCACCAGGTATGCAGGGCCATATCGGACATCCACTTCAGAAGATCCCACCAGCATAGAGTGCGCCGGCCTGGCGCGGCACACACAGCGCACCATGCATGCGGTGGTTACAGAAGCAGGCTCAGGCCGCGAGTGCGTCGCGCCGTACCAGTACCCGGTCGATCAGGCCCCATTGGCATGCCTGCTCGGCACTCATGAAACGATCGCGGTCCAGGGTCTGCTCGACCTCCTCGACACTGCGTCCGCAATGCTGCGCATACAGCCGGGTGATGCGCTGCTTGGTGCGCTGCATTTCCTCGGCATGGATGAAGATGTCCGACGCCTGGCCCTGCACCCCGCCCAGCGGCTGGTGCACGTGCAGGCTGGCATTGGCCAGCGCCGCGCGGTGACCAGGTTCGCCGGCCATTAGTAGGAACGAACCCATCGACCGCGCGGTGCCCATGCACAGCGTATGCACCGGGGCCGAGATGTATTGCATCGTGTCGTACATCGCCAGGCCGCTGGAGATCACCCCACCCGGCGAGTTGATGTACAGATGGATCGGCTTCTCCGGGTTTTCCGATTCCAGGAACAGCAGTTGCGCGCAGACCAGCGCCGACACAGTGTCATCGACTTCACCGTTGAGAAAGATGATGCGCTCGCGCAGGAGCCGCGAGTAGATGTCATAGGAGCGCTCGCCGCGCTCGCTGCGTTCCACCACCATCGGTACCAGCTGCATTCTGTCACGCATGTGCCTGCTCCCTGTAGCGTTCGATCCAGGCGCCGCCTCAGGCCGCGCGCATCATGGTGCGATGATCGTCGTTGGCGGCCAACGGCCGCAGCGCGCGCAGGTCGGTGAGGCGATGCACGATGGTCAGCACCGTCCCCCCACCGTCATCCGCGCGCAGTCGGAAACACACCAGGCTGTGCAGATGCGGGGGCTGCGCATCGCGCAGGCGGAACTCCAGCTCCCGCCCCTCCTCGCACAGGCAAGGCTGCGGATCGGCAAGATCGGCCGCAGGCAACCAGCGCTCACGCAGCGCCGGATCGAACAGTGCGCGCCAGACCCGTTCCGGTGGCGCTGGCAGCAACTGCTCCATCACCAACGCGGGAGCCGCTTCGTTCAGAACATCGTCCATCAGTCCATCTCCTTCAGCAGATCCTGCAAGGCATCCATCCGCGCGGGCCAGTAGGCCCGGTAGCGCTGCAGCCAGTTGCCGATGTGCGCCAGCCCGCGCGGATCGACCTCGTAGTGGACGAAACGGCCTTGGCGCTGTTCGCTCACCAGCCCGGCATCGCGCAGCACCGCCAGGTGCTGGGACATCGCAGACTGGCTGATCGCCATGCCCTTGCGCAGCGCGCTGGCATGCTGCCCGCCCTCGGCCAGCTTTTCGAAGATGTGGCGGCGGGTAGGGTCGGCCAGCGCTTTGAAGAGGGCGTTCTCGATCATGACCAACACATTAGCAATCACTAATGTGTAGTGCAACTCCCGCATCGGCTGTGCTGCAATGAGGGCTCCTGGCATGGAGCTGTGCATGAAGACCCTTGGCCTGATCGGCGGCATGAGCTGGGAAAGCTCGGCCCAGTACTACCGGCTCATCAACGAGGACGTGCGGCAGCGCCTCGGTGGTGCACATTCGGCGCAGCTGCTGCTGTGGTCGGTGGACTTCGCCCCGATCAAGCAGCTGCAGCATGACGGCGACTGGGATGCGCTGGGCGACCACATGGTTGACGCCGCACGGCGCCTGCAGGCCGGTGGCGCCGATCTGCTGCTGGTCTGCACCAACACCATGCACAAGCTGGCTGACCGCATCGAGGCGGCCTGCCCACTGCCGCTGCTGCATATCGCCGACCCCACCGCCCAGGCCATCGTGCAGGCAGGCGCACGCAAGGTGGGCCTGCTCGGCACCGCCTTCACCATGGAGCAGGACTTCTACCGCGGCCGGCTTCAGGATCGCTTCGGCCTCGAGGTGCTGGTGCCCGATGCCGATGACCAGCGCAGCGTGCACGACATCATCTACCAGGAGCTGATTGCCGGCGTGGTCAGCGAGCACTCACGGCAGGTCTATGCCGGCGTGATCGCGCGACTGGTGGCGCGCGGTGCCGAAGCGATCATTCTTGGCTGCACCGAGATCATGCTGCTGGTACGCCCGGAGGACAGTGCAGTGCCGCTGTTCGATACCACTGCCCTGCATGCGCAGGCTGCGGTAGACGCAGCACTGGCCTGATCCTGCCTTCGATGCAGCGCGGAATCAGTCCGCGCCCTGCAGTTCCAGCGCGGTGATCAGCCACTCGACCACCGCCTGCGAATCACACAGGAAGAAGATGGCATCGCCGGAGCGCGCTTCGGTAAGCAGCCGGTAGACCGTGATCGCCACCGCCGACTGGTTGGCGATGAACACTTCCGGGCTGCGCGGCCCTTCGCTGTGGCCGGCAACCGCGTGCAGCGCCTTGCGGGCGGCCACGGTCGCAGCCGGGTCCGCGCTACGGGTCAGTTCCGGCCCGCGCAGGCCCCAGGCAATGAACACATGCTTGCCCTTGAACGTGGTGTCCAGGACCCGCACCTCGGCGCCGCCTGCGTCGGCCGAGCGATGAATGACGGTACTGCTGATCAACGCAACCCCCTGTGGTCGTCGTGGTCCGCGCATCCTCCCCCACAGGCCGCCCGCACACCAGTGACGGCAGCCACAGGCTGCGCTGACAGGCGTGGAAGACATGTAAGAAGGTGTAAACCGATGCGATCGGATGTGCAGCGATGATACGGGATGTAAGCCTCTGCATGGGCCCGTGCGCACTACTAAATCCCTACTGAGCCACTTCCGGAACGATGCGTTCCGACGGCCCCGTGCTGGGTCATTCTTGCCGCCCGAATCCCCGCCCGAGGCCCCCATGACCCTTCGCCCGCTGCTGCCGATCACCGCTGCCGCCCTTGCCCTGCTGCTGCCGATCACCGCTGCCGCCCTTGCCCTGCTGCTGGCCGCCACCGCCGTGGCCGCCCAGGACTACGACACTGATCACATTCCAGCGCTGCGCTGCGAATCCCAGTTCAACAAGACCGAGCAATGCCCCATCGAGGGCCCGATGCGCCTGGCCAGGCAACTGTCGGTCACCCGCTGCGTGGAGAACCAGAACTGGGGCCAGAGCCGCCGCACGTTGTGGGTGACCGACGGCTGCCGCGCCGAGTTCGTCGCCGACGGCTATGGGCGCGGACGCTGGCCGGGCCGCGGCAGGGACCGTGACGATGATGGCGAGCGCCTGGTCTGCGAGTCCTACGAAAAGAGGGACAAGGAATGCCGTATCCGTGTGCGCCACGAGGTGCGCCTGGTCAAGCAGAAATCGGTGACGGCCTGCATCGAGGACCAGAACTGGGGCTGGGACCGACGCGGGATCTGGGTCAGCGACGGCTGCCGTGCCGAGTTCCGGGTGTATTGACTGCCGAGCACGCGCTGGCTGCGGCGGGTGCGACTGCGCCTGCGGCAGAGCCGATAGACTGGGCCCTACTGTCAGGAGCCCGATCATGCCCGCTGCGACCGCGCTGCGCGTCCGCGACGCGACGCCAACCGATGCCTCTGCGCTGATCGCACTCGACAGCGTGGCGGCAAGCGACCCTCGACGGGCGGAACAGATCGGCGAGTGGTTGGCGCAGGGCAACGTGCATGTTGCCGAACAGGAGCGCGAGATCGTCGGCTACATGACCCTCCATGAGCACTTCTTCGGCGAAGTCTTCGTCGAAATGCTGATGGTCGCGCGCGAGCAACGCAGCAAGGGCGTCGGCGCCGCACTGCTGCGGCACGCGATCGCACAACGTGGACAACGCAAGCTGTTCACCTCGACCAATGTCTCCAACATCGCCATGCAGCGCCTGCTCGTTGCATCGGGCTTCATCGACAGCGGCATCGTGCATGGACTGGATGACGGTGACCCGGAGCTGATCTACCGCTTTGCCGGCAGCTGATCGAGATACGCTGTCACCTTGGTTTCCAGCAGATCCATCAGCACGGGATCCATGCAGCGATAGTCGTCGGGAATATCGAGGCAATGCAGGCGCTTGTGTTCCAGCAGGCGCGCGTACGCGGCCTGCAGGCGATGCTGGTGCTTGGCCTCCATCACGAAGATGGCATCGGCCCAGCGGATGTCCGCCGGGCCGATGGGGCGTCGTGCATTCGGGCTGGTGCCGGCCGACAGCGCGTTGAAGCCGGACCGCCGCCGCCACATGGCTTCGGCGGTCGGGCTGCGCAGCTGGTTGCGGCTGCAGACGAACAGCAGGTTGATCATTCCTGTTCCTGCAGTTGGCGAGGGCTGAGGACCGGATAGGTGAAGCCCAGCTGGCGTGCGCGCGCGAGCTTGGCATCGCGCGTATACAGCAGCTTCCAGTTCTTCTCGGGCTTGTAGCTGTAGGCGGTCGTGGCGCGGTCGCCACCACGGTTGCGTGCCTGGCTGCGACGCCAGGCACGGTTTCTTGCAGATTCCATGATGTGTTCTCGTGAGTACCGGGTTCAGCAGCCGCGGTAATACGAGTGGCGCGCAGCATACACCGCACGTACAAAAAAGCCCACGCATTGCTGCGCAGGCTTCTTGATTCATCACAGTGGTCGGGACGGCCGGATTCGAACCGACGACCCTCTGCCCCCCAGGCAGATGCGCTACCAGGCTGCGCTACGCCCCGACTGATGCTGCGATGTGCCCGCCAGTGCGGCGGGCCGTGAAGTATAGCGGATTACGATGGAAATGGGATCAGCGGCGCAACAACTGCAGCACTTCCTCCAGCTCCATGCGCACCTGCTTGATGATCTGGTTGCTCAGCGCCGATTCCTCGCGGGCATCGGGGCCGTCCAGACGCAGGCGTGCACCACCGATGGTGTAGCCCTGTTCGTACAGCAGGCTGCGGATCTGCCGCACCATCAGCACGTCATGGCGCTGGTAATAGCGGCGGTTGCCTCGGCGCTTGGCCGGCTCAAGGCTGGGAAACTCGGTTTCCCAGTAGCGCAGGACGTGCGGCTTGACGTCGCACAGCTCGCTTACCTCACCAATGGTGAAGTAGCGCTTGGCCGGGATCGGCGGTAGTTCGCGGTTACTGCCCGGATCCAGCATAAGCTTCCACCCTCTCCTTGAGCTTCTGGCCCGGACGGAAGGTGACCACCGTACGGGCGGAAATCGGAATTTCCTCGCCGGTCTTGGGGTTGCGACCCGGGCGCTGGTTCTTGCGCCGCAGATCGAAATTACCGAAGCCCGACAGCTTCACCTGACGTCCCTGTTCCAATGCTTCACGCAGCACATCGAAAAACGCGTCGACGAATTCCTTGGCTTCCCGCTTGTTCAGACCGACTTCGTCGAACAGCTTTTCCGCCATCTCCGCCTTGGTCAATGCCATTGCCTGCTACCCCCGAGTGCTGCCCGCTCAGCCGCGGATCCGGGCGTGATGTTCACGCTCGATGGCAGTGACCGCCTCAGCCACCACCGCATCCACGTCGCGGTCCGTCAGAGTGCGCGACTTGTCCTGCAAAATCAAGCCCATAGCGAGACTCTTGAATCCCGGCTCGACGCCCTGGCCGACGTAACGGTCGAACAGGTTCAGGTCGCGCAGCAGCGGGCCGGCGGCCTGGCGGACGGTGGCCGCGAGGTCGGCCCAGGCCACCTGTTCAGGCACCAGGAATGCCAGGTCGCGACGCACCGCCGGGAAGCGCGACAGCTCGCCGGCACGCGGCAGGCGACGGGCGGTCAGCGGCTCCAGGTCCAGCTCGAAGGCATAGACGTCGGCTTCGATCTCCATCGCCTTGGCCAGGCGCGGGTGGATCTGGCCGATCCAGCCGATCGCCACGCCATCGCGGAACACCTCGGCCGAGCGCGCCGGGTGGCCGTAGGCACGGGCCGACGGGCGGAACTCCAGCTGCGCGCCACTGGCGGCCGCCAGCGATTCCAAGTCGCCCTTCAGGTCATGGAAATCGACCTTGCGGGTCGGCAGGCCCCACTGCACCGCCTGCGCGTCACCACAGACCGCAGCGGCCACGCGCGGGGTCTCCAGCGGCGCCGGTTGGCCGTCTCCGGCCTGCTGGGCGAACACGCGGCCCAGCTCGAACAGGCGCACGCGGCTGATCTGGCGGGCAGCGTTGCGGCCCAACGTGGCCACCAGGCCCGGCAGCAGCGACGGGCGCATCACTGCCAGTTCGGCCGACAGCGGGTTGGCCAGCGGCACCAGGCCGTCGCGCAGCTGCCACTGGGTCAGCAGCGCGTCGTCGACGAAGGCGAAATTCACGGTTTCCTGCTGGTCGCGGGCGATCAGCTGGCGGCGCACGCTCAGCGCGTCCAGCTGGGTCTCGCTCGGCATCGCCACTCGCGAGGCACCACCCGGCAGCGTGGTCGGGATCTGCTCGTAACCGTGGATGCGGGCCAGCTCCTCGATCAGGTCTTCTTCAATGGCGATGTCGAAGCGGCGGCTCGGCGCGACCACCTGCCAGCCGTCGGCGGTGGCGACCACGTCCATGCCCAGCGCGCGCAGGATGCGCTCGACTTCTGCATCCTCGATGGTGATGCCGAGCACGCGTGTGATGCGGGCGCGGCGCAGCATGATGGTTGCCGGCTGCGGCAGATCGGCTTCACGCACGGCCTCGGTGACCGGCGCCGGGGTACCCCCAGCCAGGTCCAGCACCAGGCGGGTGGCGTACTCGATTGCGGTACGCGGCAGCGCCGGATCAACGCCGCGCTCAAAGCGGTGGCCGGCATCGGTGTGCAGGCCCAGCTTGCGGCCACGGCCCATGATCGCGGCCGGCGCGAAGTGCGCGGCTTCCAGGAACACGGCGGTGGTGGCGTCGGTGACGCGGGTATCGAAGCCGCCCATCAGGCCGGCCAGGCCGACCGCACGGTCAGCGTCGGTGACCACCAGGAAGCTGTCGTCCAGCGCAGCATCGCGGCCGTCCAGCAGCTTCAGGCTCTCGCCAGCGCGCGAACGGCGCACAGCGATGCTGCCCTGCAGGGTGCCGAGGTCGTAGGCGTGCATCGGCTGGCCCAGTTCCAGCATCACGTACTGGGTGATGTCGACCAGCAGCGAGACCGGGCGCACGCCACTGCGGCGCAGGCGCTCGGCCATCCACAGCGGGGTCTTGGCAGCGGCGTTGACGCCTTCGATGACGCGGCCCAGGTAACGCGGCGCTTCGGCGCCGGCGTCGAGCTGGATGCTCAGCTCACGGCTGCCGACCGCCACAATGGCGTCGGCGGCGAAGTCCAGCACTTCGCTGCGGGTGGCGGCGGCGACGTCGTAAGCGATGCCGCGCAGGCTGAAGCAGTCGGCGCGGTTCGGGGTCAGCTTGATCTCGATGCTGGCGTCCGGCAGCCCCAGATACTCGACCAGGGACTGGCCGACCGGTGCGTCGTCCGGCAGTTCCAGCAGGCCGGAAGCATCGTTGTCCAGGCCCAGCTCCTTGGCCGAGCACAACATGCCGTTGGACTCGACGCCGCGCAGCTTGGCCGGCTTGATCTTCAGCTCGCCGATCTGCGCACCGACCATCGCCAGCGGCGCGACCAGGCCTGGGCGCGCGTTCGGCGCGCCACAGACGATCTGCAGCAGCTCGCCCTGCCCGGCATCGACCTTGCACACCTGCAGGCGGTCGGCTTCCGGATGGCGTACGGCGTCGACGATGCGTGCCACGACCACGTGATCGAGGCCTTCGCCCAGCGCGGTCACTTCTTCCACTTCCAGGCCGATGGCGGTCAGCACCGCGCTCAGTTCATCGCGCGAGGCGGAGGTCGGGACGTGGCTGCGCAGCCAGTTTTCGGAGAATTTCATGGTGTCACCCTGGTGGGCCCGGCGCATGCGCCTGGGCCTGCGTTGTTGAGTCCGCCGGGCATGGCCCGGCGCTACCTAGTGCGTTACGCGAACTGCTTCAGGAAGCGCACATCGTTCTCGAAGAACGCGCGCAGATCGTTGACGCCGTAACGCAGCATCGCGAAGCGCTCCACGCCCATGCCGAAGGCAAAGCCGGTGTAGCGCTCCGGATCGATGCCGACGTTGCGCAGCACGTTCGGATGAACCATGCCGCAGCCGAGCACTTCCAGCCAGCGGGTGCTGCCATCGGGCTGCTGCCAGGCGATGTCCACTTCCGCACCCGGTTCAACGAACGGGAAGTAGCTGGGACGGAAACGCATCTCGAAGTCGCGCTCGAAGAACGCACGCACGAACTCGGCCAGCGTGCCCTTCAGGTCGGCGAAGGTCGAATGCTCGTCCACCAGCAGGCCTTCCACCTGATGGAACATCGGCGAATGGGTCTGGTCGCTGTCGCTGCGGTACACCTTGCCGGCGGCGATCATGCGCAGCGGCGGCGCGTGGTCGCCCATGTAGCGCACCTGCACACCCGAGGTATGCGTGCGCAGCAGGCGGCCGTCGCCGAAGTAGAAGGTGTCGTGCATGGCGCGCGCCGGGTGGTGCGGCGGGAAGTTCAGCGCCTCGAAGTTGTGCCAGTCGTCCTCGATCTCCGGACCTTCCGACAGCTCGTAGCCCAGCCGGCCGAAGATGCCGGTGATGCGCTCCAGGGTGCGGGTGATCGGATGCAGGCCGGCACGATCGCCGTTGCGGCCCGGCAGGGTGATGTCGATGGTTTCGGCGGCCAGGCGCGCATCCAGTGCCGCGTCTTCCAGCAGCGCCTTGCGCTCGCCCAGTGCGCGGGTCAGCGCGTCGCGGGCCTGGTTGATCGCTTCACCGGCGGCCTTGCGCTCGTCGGCCGGCAGGGCGCCGAGCTGCTTGAGCTGCGAGGTGATGCTGCCACTCTTGCCAAGCAGGGCCACGCGCAGCTGTTCCAGCACGTCGGGGCTCTGTGCGGCGGCCACATCGGCCAGCGCCTGGGTGGTGAGGGATTGGATGTCGCTCATGGGGGGCCGGAACTCCAGTCGATCTGCCATCGCGATGCGCGAAGGGCCGACCCCTGTCGCCACCGCCGTCCCCGCGCTGCCGTCATGGCCTCGCCGGGACCCAAAAAAGAATGGGGAAGGACTTGCGCCCTTCCCCATGCATTGCCTTGACCTGACACCGTTCCGAGTGAACGGTTACGGCATCGGGAAGGACTTATGCCGCCAGCGCGCCCTTGGCCTTTTCGGCCAGCGCGGTAAAGCCGGCTGCGTCGTGCACGGCGATGTCAGCCAGGACCTTGCGATCCAGGGTGATGCCGGCCTTCAGCAGACCGTTCATGAAGCGGCTGTAGCTCAGGCCGTTGATGCGGGCAGCCGCATTGATACGGGTGATCCACAGCGAACGGAAGTTGCGCTTCTTCTGCTTACGGCCGATGTAGGCGTACTGCTGTGCCTTGATGACCGCCTGCTTGGCGACGCGGAAGACCTTGCGACGGGCGTTGTAATAGCCCTTGGCGAGATCCAGAATCTTCTTGTGGCGGCGACGCGCCTGTACGCCACGCTTAACTCGTGCCATTTTTCAGTTCCTCAGAGGTAAGGGAGCATGCGGTCCAGACGGCCTGCGTCTTCTGCACGGACATGGCCCGTCTGACGCAGATTACGCTTACGCTTGGTCGCTTTCTTCGTGAGGATGTGGCTACGGTTGGCGTGGCCGCACTTGTACTTGCCCGAGGCGGTCTTGCGGAAACGCTTGGCCGCTGCCCGGTTGGTCTTGATCTTGGGCATTGCAATGTCCTTGATGGGATATGACCCTGGTTTCTGACTGATCTGGCGGCGGCCTGAGCCGCTCTTTCCGTCCTGCCATGATCGGCGTACGACCCGTCCTGGGTGGGTCGAGCCGGGCATGATACAGGCAAAACCGCCCTGCCACCAGCCCCTGCAACCCTTTCGCCGGCAATTCACCGGCTTCCTGAAAAAGCAAAGGGACGCCAATGGCGTCCCTCTACCCTGAACCATTCAGCCAGGCGCCCCGGAAGGCGGCCCGTCAGGCCTCAGGTCTTCTTCTTCGGCGCGATCATCATGACCATCTGACGCCCTTCCAGGCGCGGACGGGATTCAATGACGATGTCCTCGCCCAGATCGGTCTCGATCCGGTTGGCCATTTCGCGGCCCAGTTCCTGGTGGCTCATTTCACGGCCACGGAAACGGATGTTGACCTTGATCTTGTCACCATCCTCGAGGAACCCGCGCATCTTGCGCAGCTTGATCTGGTAGTCGCCCTCGTCCGTGACCGGACGGAACTTCACTTCCTTGATCTCGACCTGCTTGGTCTTCTTCTTGGCCTCGCTGGCCTTCTTCTGCGCTTCGAACTTGAACTTGCCGAAGTCCATGATCTTGCAGACCGGCGGATCGGCCTGCGGCTGGATTTCGACCAGGTCCAGGCCTTCATCTTCGGCCATGGACAGCGCTTCGTCGCGCGACAACACGCCGATCATTTCTCCGTCACTGCCGATCACGCGGACGCGCGGCACACGGATTTCCTGATTCTTGCGGTTCTGTTTGTTGTCAGGGGTGCTGATATTACGTTCTCCCAAGGGTATCGAACCGGTCCGGGTGCCTGTGCCCCCGGACCGGACCTTTGCTTACGCGCCCTCGGCCTGGAGCCGCTCGATGAAGGCCTGCAGGCTCATGCTGCCCAGGTCTTCGCCAGAACGCGTACGCACCGCCACAGCCCCATTTTCCTTCTCGCGGTCACCAATGACCAGCAGGTAGGGCACGCGCTGCAACGTATGCTCGCGGATTTTATAGCCGATCTTCTCGTTACGCAAATCCGAGCTGACGCGGAAGCCTTGCTCCGCAAGGGTTTTGGTCACGCCCGAGACGTACTCGGCCTGGGCGTCGGTGATGTTGGCCACCACCACCTGGGTCGGCGCCAGCCAGGTCGGGAACTGGCCGGCATGGTGCTCGATCAGGATGCCCAGGAAGCGCTCCATCGAGCCCACGATGGCGCGATGCAGCATGACCGGGTGCTTCTTCTGGCTGTTCTCATCCACGTACTCGGCGCCCAGACGGCCCGGCATCATGAAGTCGACCTGCATGGTGCCCAGCTGCCAGGTACGGCCGATCGCGTCCTTCAGGTGGTACTCGATCTTCGGGCCGTAGAAGGCGCCCTCACCCGGCAGCTCCTGCCACTCCACCCCATTGCTGGACAGTGCCGAGCGCAGCGCGCCCTCGGCCTTGTCCCAGGTGGCGTCATCGCCCAGGCGCGATTCCGGACGCAGGGCGATCTTGACCTGGATCTCATCGAAGCCGAAGTGCTGGTAGACCGCCAGCGCCTGCTGGTGGAACGCGGTCACTTCCGCCTCGACCTGGTTTTCCGTGCAGAACACGTGGCCGTCGTCCTGGGTGAAACCACGCACGCGCAGGATGCCGTGCAGCGCGCCGGACGGCTCGTTGCGATGGCAGGCACCGAACTCACCATAGCGGATCGGCAGGTCGCGGTAGCTGTGCAGGCCCTGGTTGAACACCTGCACGTGGCCCGGGCAGTTCATCGGCTTGAGCGCGTAGGTGCGCTTCTCCGATTCGGTGAAGAACATCGCGTCCTGGTAGTTGTCCCAGTGGCCGGATTTCTGCCACAGGCTCACGTCCAGGATCTGCGGGCAGCGCACTTCGCCGTAGCCGGTCTTGCGGTACACCTTGCGCATGTACTGCTCGACCACCTGCCACAGCGCCCAGCCCTTGGGGTGCCAGAACACCAGGCCCGGCGCTTCTTCCTGCAGGTGGAACAGGTCCTGCTGCTTGCCGATGCGGCGGTGGTCGCGCATCTCGGCTTCTTCGATGCGCTTGATGTACGCCTCGAGCTGCTTCTTGTCGGCCCAGGCGGTGCCGTAGATGCGCTGCAGCTGCTCGTTCTGCGCGTCGCCGCGCCAGTAGGCGCCGGAGATGCGGGTCAGCTTGAAGGCCTTCAGGAAGCGCGTGTTCGGCACGTGCGGGCCGCGGCACATGTCCACGTATTCCTGGTGGTAATACATGCCCATCGCCTGGATGTCGTCGGACATGTCCTCGATCAGGCGCAGCTTGTAGTCCTCGCCACGGGCCTTGAAGATCTCGATCACTTCAGCGCGCGGCGTCACCTTCTTGATGACGTCGTAGTCCTGGGCGATCAGTTCACCCATGCGCTTCTCGATCGCCGCCATGTCGTCCGGGGTGAACGGGCGCTCGGAGTAGATGTCGTAATAGAAGCCCTCGGCGATCACCGGGCCGATCACCATCTTCACGTCCGGGTACAGCTGCTTGACGGCGTGGCCGACCAGGTGGGCGCAGGAGTGGCGGATGATCTCCACACCCTCCTCGTCCTTGGCGGTGATGATGCGCAGGCTGGCATCGTGGTCGATGACGTCGCTGGCATCGACCAGCACGCCATCGACCGAACCGGCGATGGTGGCCTTGGCCAGGCCGGCGCCGATCGACTGGGCAACGTCCATGACGCTGACGGGGTTTTCGAATTCGCGGCGGCTGCCGTCGGGAAGAGTAATGTTGATCATCGCAGTGGCTTCGTGCGGGGCCCGCGGGGCGGGCTGGAAAGCGTTCCCGGGGCGGCGCCCGGGCAATAAAAAAGCGCCGCGAGGGCGCCTGGAACACAGGGCCTTCGGGGGCAGGTCAACAGTAGGCGGTGGTAGTGCTCATGTCGCACGCTCGGCCGGCGCTGGGCGCGGGCCACCTTGTTCCAGTCAGGGTTCTGCGATGATCTTAAACCAGTGCACGGGAAAGCCCAAGGCCCACCGTACGGTCCCCTGAATGGGTCTCGCTGGCGGCGTGAAATCGCAATGATTACCATGTCGGCGCAGGCGCCTCGTGCCAGCCTGCCCGCTTCCCCCAGGACCCCGTGATGCGCCACCCGCTCCGACCGGCTCCCGCCGGCCCCGCCCGTGTCCCGCGTTCGCCGGCCCGCTGCTACGCTGGCCGCCCGCGATGATCACCGTCGGCCTTTCCACGCTCGGCTTCTGCAGCCTGGGCATGCTGGCAGCGATGTTCTCGGCGCTGGCCTTCTATGCCGCCTCGCCGCACTGCCGCTGGCCACGCCTGCGCCGCGCCGGCCGCCTCGGTCGCCAGATTGGACTGGTCGCCGCGGCTGCCGCGCTGTGGCTGTGGATGGCCGAGCTCGGCTTTGCCGCCGGCCTGGTGGCCATGCTGTGCACCTGGATGCTGGCGGCGATGCTGCTGCCGGCGCTGGCCGCCTGGCACCGCCCCGGCACGGAGTCGCCCTGATGTGGCCGCGCGCCTTCGCCGGCATTGTTGCCGGCTTCTTCCTGGCAGCTGCTGTAACCGGCCTGCTGGCGTGGCTGCCGCCCGGCCCCTGGCAGCGTGCCCTGGTCCCCACCCTGATCGCTTTCATCCCGCTATGGATGCTGGCCGCCCTGTGGGCATTCAGCTTCCGCAGCGCGCTGCGCGCCTGGCTGGTGCTGGCCGGCAGTGCCGCCGTCGGCTTTGCCGCGCTCGGGCTGCTGCGCCTCACCGGCGCGGTGCAATGAGACCCACCCCATGAAGTTCAGCTCACAGACGCTGCGCACATTCACCACCCTGCACACCTGGGTCGGCCTGGTCGCCGGCTTCGGCCTGTTCGTGGCCTTCTACGCAGGTGCGCTGACCCTGTTCCACCATGACCTGCCGCTGTGGCAGACCCCGGGCGCGGCCACCGCGCTGCCGGCCGGGCTGGACGACGCGCAGTACCTGCTGGAAGACGTACTGGCGACACACCCGGAAGCCCGCCGCCACGTCGGCATGACCTTCCCCGGCGCCGAACATCCGCAGCCACTTGCGTACTGGCAGGCCGATGATGGCAGCTGGCGCTATGCCTGGCCGGGACAGATCGACGGCAGCCCCACACCGCCACAGACCGGGCTGGCTGAACTGGTCAACGAACTGCACTACAGCCTCGGCCTGCCGGTGGCCGGCATCTACGTGATGGGCATCGTCAGCCTGCTGTATGGCATGGCGCTGCTGAGCGGGCTGGTGATCCACCTGCCGAAGCTGTTCGGTGATCTGTTCGCACTGCGTCCGGGCCGCAACCTGAAACAACTGTGGCAGGACGCGCACAACGTGATCGGCGTGCTCAGCCTGCCCTTCCACCTGATGTTCGCGGTCACTGGCGCCCTGCTCTGCCTGGTGTTCGTGCAGATGGCCCTGCTCAACCCGCTGATCTACGACGGCAAGGCCCTGCAGGCGGTACCGACCGCAATGGACACCGCGCCTGTGCGCGACGCCAGCGGCATCCCGGCACCGCCGGGCAGCCTGCGCGTGCTGCATGCACGCGCGCTTGAAGTGGCCCGCGCACAGGGCGTGGCCAATTTCGAACCGGCCTACCTGAAGCTGGCCAACGCCGGCGATGCCAACGCCACCATCGAGATCACCGGCGAATCCACCGGAACGCTCGGCCCGCTCGGCGCGGTGGCACTGGACGTGGCCACCGGCAACGTCCTGGCCTCGCAGCTGCCCGGCCAGCGCGACGCCAACCACGCCACGCTCAGCGCGGCCTATGCCCTGCACTTCGGCGAGTTCGGCAACGGCGTGGTGGTCTGGCTGTACTTCCTGCTCGGCCTCGGCGGTGCCTTCCTGTTCTACTCCGGCAACCTGTTGTGGATCGAGTCGCGGCGCAAGCGCCGCCAGCCGCAGCAGCCGCGTGCCGGGGTGAACATGGCGCGGGCCACGGTTGGCGTGTGCATCGGCCTGTGCGTGGCGATCTCGGTCGCCTTCGTCACCGCGCTGGTGCTGGAGCGGCTGGCACCGTCGGCAGTCGACCACGGCATCCGCTGGGCCTGCTTCGGCAGCTGGGCGGCCTGTGCGCTGTGGGCCGCGCTGCGACGTCCGGCGCAGGCGGCACGCGAACTGCTGTGGGCGGCGGCGATCAGCACCGCGCTGGTGCCGATCCTGCACGGCGCACTCAATGGCGACTGGCTGTGGCGTGCTGCGGCGCGTGGCCACTGGCCGCTGTTCTGGGTCGATGCCATCGCGCTGGCCATGGCCTTCGGCTTCGCCCGCCTGGCCGTGGCCAGCCAACGCCGCGCCCGCAACGGCGATCCCAACAGCGTCTGGGCCGATTGAGCCGACGCCGGGCATGGCCCGGCGCTATCGAAAGTCCGCCGGGTCCGGGTACCGACTCACTTCGATCAGGTTGCCATCCGGGTCGCGGAAGTACACCGATTCGATCGGTCCCAGCGCTCCGGTGCGTGCAACCGGCCCCTCCTCCACCGAAACGGACTGCGCCTGCAGGTGGGCCAGCACATCGACTGACGCCGTACGCGTGACCAGACACAGATCGGCACTGCCCGGCGTGGGTCGCAACGCATGCGGCTGCAGCGGGGCACTGGCCGGATGCAGATTGATCTTCTGCTGGCCGAACTGCAGCGCGGTACGGCCGGCGCCGAAGCGCACGACCTGCATGCCGAGCACGCGCTGGTAGAAGTCACAGCTGCGGTCGATGTCGGCGACGGTGAGGACCAGATGGTCCAGGCGTTCGAGATGGATCATGCCCGCAGCGTAACGCTGCGGGCATGGACATGCTGTGCGGGGTTGGGTCGCTGGCGTTGCGGCATTGCGCCGGACATTGCCTGATGCAGCTCAATCGCCGATGCGCGCCTTCTGCCAGGGGCCCAGCATGGCGTTGAGCAGGCTGGCCTGTTCGTCGTCGCCGGTCAGCTCCCACATGAACACCCCGGCCAGGCCCTGCTCACGGGCGAACTGCGCACGCAGCCCGATCGAGCGCGGGTCTTCATAGCTGATGAAGATCTTCTGCCCGGCGTTGTACAGCCACGGGCTCTGCGCTTGCGGCTGCCAGTGTTTCGTCCAACCCGGCTGGTCGAGATAACGCGCCTTGATCACCCGCCAATCGCCGGCATCGGCCGGTGCGCTGTAGGCCTGATACAGACCGTCCGGTGCATCGCCGGTGACCTTGAAGCCGCGCCCGTAGAACGGTACGCCCAGCACCAGCTTGTCGGCCGGCACACCGTGCTCGCGGTAGTACTGCACCGCGCCAGCCACGTTGTTCCAGCGCCGCAGTTCCGGTGCCAGCGGATCGGCCGGTACTTCATGCAACGGGGCGTTGAAGGTCGACACCGCCGAGAAGCCGGTGCCCATGTCGTAGCTCATCAGGTTGATGAAATCGAACACCTTGGCCAGCGCCGGCAGGTCATAGCTCGCCGCTGGATCGTAGGGGCCATCGGTCTGCAGGCGACCGGCGGCCAGCGCGGCGGTCAGCAGCATCGGCTGCCCCGCCTTGCGGCCGCGCGCGTCGAGTGCCACGCGGAACGCCTGCGCGAGCTTGGTCAGGTTGGCGCGATCCTGCGGGCGGTGCGCCAGCGCCTTCGGCCCACCGCTGACCGGGAATTCCCAGTCGATATCCACGCCATCGAAGCTGCCGGCATGACGATCGAAGAACAGCGCCATGCACGAGTCCACCAGGTGCTTGCGGCTGGCCTCGGTCAGCGCTGCATCGGAGAAACCACCTGCGCCCCACCCGCCAATTGAGATCAGCGTGCGCAGGTGCGGGTGCGCCTTCTTGAGTTCAGCCAGTGCAGCGAAGTTCTTCGGCGCTTCGGCACCGACCGTGCAGCGGCCGTCCTCGATGGTGGAGAACGCGTAGAACAGGTGGGTGAGGCGCTCGGCGGGAATGCTCGACACCGGGTAGCGCTCGGCCGAACCGCCGGGGTAGTAGGCACCGAAGATCGGCGGCTGCGCGGGCGCCGCATGCGCGGCAATGGGCAAGGCACCGGCAATCAGCACGGCAAGAACGGCCAGGGTCTGGCGGAACATGGGAACTCCCGGTTCGAAGGCGCAGCCACGTTAGCAAACCGATGGGGCTGTGGGACGGTTGTCGCGGCATGTCGTCCTGTGGACAGGCACACCCTGCCGGGTGACGACAACACGGCAGTCATGCAACGACCCTCATGCACGGCAGCAGGACACGCACCGACGCCGGCCCTCATGCATCGGCTAAGGTAGCCGCGGATCTTCAACCGCACATGGACATGAGCACCGACCACGACACACTCGACGACGGCGACCTGCTGGACAACGAAATCCTCGACGAACGCCAGGCACTGGAGGCACGCGCCTACGCCCTCTTCCGCGAGGGCGACCTGCAGCAGGCGGTGACGCTGTTCGGCGAACTGATCGCACTCGCTCCGGAGGTGCCCTACCTGCACTACATGCGCGGCCTGGCGCACAAGTACCTGCGTGACTGGCCGGCCTCGCTGCAGGACAACCTGCGATCGGAACAGCTGCGTGGGGAATTCGATGTCGCCACTGCCTGGAATGCCGGCATCGCCGCCACCGGCATGGCGGACTGGGCCGAAGCACGACGCCAGTGGACCCGCTGTGGCATCACCCTGCCCGAAGGCGAGGGCCCGATCGAGGGCCACTTCGGCGTGGCCTGCGTGCGCCTGGCGCCATGGTCCGACGCCGAGGTGGTGTACATGAGCCGCATTGATCCGGTGCGTGCACGCATCGACAACGTACCGCTGCCCGAAAGCGGCTTCCGCTTCGGCGATATCGTGCTGCATGACGGTGCATCGACCGGCCGCCGTACGTACGGCGAACACGAGGTGCCGGTGTTCAATGCAATGCAGCGCCTGCAGCCATCGGACATGGCAACCTTCACCGTGTTCGTGCAGTGCGATTCGGCCGATGACATTACTGCCCTGGAGGCCATCACCCTGCCCGGCATCGGCATGGTCGAGGACTGGACGGCCACGGTGCGCCGGCTGTGCCGCCGCTGCAGCTACGGCACGCCGCACCAGCATGGTGATGAGGCGCCAGATGAAGACCAATGGAGACGCGAACGTGACCTCGGCGTGGCCGCACAAGGCCGGGCTGCGGTGGAAAAGCTCATGGCGGTGTGGGTCGCTGCAGCCCCCGGCCGGGTGCTGGAGGCCATCGAACAGCGCGAGCATCCTGTGAGCGGCCCGGAGCCAGGCCAGGTCTGGTGGCTGGGGGAGGACGAAGAAGCCTCGTAGCGCCGAGCGTGCTCGACTGCAGCGATGCCTTCGAGAGCATGTCAACCAAGGTTGACACCTACCGGCGCAAAGCGCAGAGCGCTGCCGCACAAGGCCTTCAGAATTCTTCAGGCGGCTTTCCAGCACTTCAGACGCAACGCAGGCTCAATCGGGTTCCCTTTCGATGGAGTCCGACGATGCGTTCGATCCTGTCTGTCCTCACCCTGCTCTGCGCGGTCTGCACCCTGCCCTTCGCGGCCCGCGCCACACCCCTCGATCCGGCCCGTCTGCAGGCCCTGCAGCAGGCCATCGCCAGCGATGAACTGAAACAGATCCGCAGCGTGCTGCTGCAGGTCGATGGCAAGGTGGTCTACGAGGGCTACTTCAACGGCGCCGACGCGCAGACCCTGCACGACGTGCGATCGGCCAGCAAGGGCGTGACCGCGCTGCTGGTCGGTGCCGCCATTGGCGATGGCACCCTGCCCGGCGTGCAGGCCCGGGTATACGACTACTTTCCAACCTTCACCGCCCGGCACGCGGTCGACCCCCGCCTGCGCGCCACCACCGTGCAGGACCTGCTGACCATGAGCAGCCTGTGGGAATGCGATGACGAGAACCCGTTCTCGGCCGGCCACGAGGAACGCATGTACGTGACCGAGAAGTGGCTGGACTTTGCACTGAGCTTGCCGGTGAAGGGTTTCGCGCCGTGGATGCAACAGCCGCAGGACAGCCCGCACGGGCGCGCGTTCGCTTACTGCACCGCCAACCCGTTCGTACTGGGCGCGGTGCTTGAGCAGGCCAGTGGGCAACCGTTGGCCGATTACGCTGCACGGGTGCTGGAGCGGCCGCTGGGCATCATCCACAGCCAGTGGAACCGTTCGCCGGAGGGTATCGGCATGGGCGGCGGCGGCACCCGCTACCGCACCCGTGATCTGGCCCGCTTCGGCCAGCTCGTGCTTGATGGTGGCCGATGGCAGGGCCGCCAGCTGGTCCCCAAGGACTACATCGAAGCGATGGTGCGGGCGCAGGCAACCACTTCCGATGGCAGCGACTACGGCTACCAGTGGTGGGGCCTGAAGCTGGGCGTGAAGGGTTCACCGCGCACGGTGTGGGCGATGTCCGGCAATGGCGGCAACTATGTGTTCGTGGTGCCGGAGCAACGCGTGGTCGTGGTGGTCACCAGCCAGGCGTTCAACCGCAGCTTCGCCCATCCACAGTCGCGACGGATCCTCACCGAGTTCCTGCTGCCGGCGCTGCACTGAGCGCGGCCAGCTCGTCCGGCCGCCAGCTGGCGGCCAGCACCTGCGCACGTTGCCGGGCGATGTCGGCGTCCAGCCGCTGCAGCAGGGCCGGCCAGCCGGGCGCG
Organism: Nocardiopsis yanglingensis; assembly: GCF_045809185.1. Taxonomy (NCBI): domain Bacteria; kingdom Bacillati; phylum Actinomycetota; class Actinomycetes; order Streptosporangiales; family Nocardiopsidaceae; genus Nocardiopsis; species Nocardiopsis yanglingensis. Next base: position 585,154 of record NZ_JBJNRH010000001.1, read on the forward strand.
CTGCGCAGGGAGACGAACAGAGGCGTGGTGCGCAGCCACGCTACGTCGCGGAACCCGTCATCGACCGCCTGCTGCAGTGCAGCCACAGCGTCGCCTGCATGGCCCCGGGCCTGCAACAGCAGCGCCCGTTCCAGCGCCGCATCAGGCCAGCCGTCGTCGGCGCCCGCGTTGGCAGCGAGCTGCTGCAGGCGTTGGTCGATCCACGCGCCGTCTGCCGCCCGCGCGCCGTGCAACATCGCCAGGGCCTGGCCCAGCGACTGCTGTGGCCGCAGCTGGCGACCACGCTCGAACGCGTCGGCGGCACCTGCGGCGTCGCCGGCCAGCAACGCCAGTTCGCCCTGCAGGCGCAGCAGTTGCGGATGCGGCGTGCCACGCGCCAGCGCCTCGTCCAGCGCCTGCCTGGCCTGCTGCGGCGCGCCGGCCAGGTACAGGCTGCGCGGCCAGGCGATGTTGGAAAAGACGTTGTCCGGGAACAGCTGGAAATTGCGCGCGTGGCGAACCGCAGCGGCCTGGGTGAAGCCCAGCAGTTCCAGCTCGCGCGCGACCTGCACATCACGGAAGCGGATGCGCTCGGGGGCCTTCAAGGACAGGTTGGCCTGCAGCGCGATGGCGAGCTGGCCGCGCTCCTGCTGCAGGTAGGCCAGCGATGCGCGACTGCGCTCGTCGCCGGGCTCGAGTTCGATGGCACGGCTGTAGCCGGTGATCGCCTGCCGCATCTCGCCCAGGCAGTCCTGCGCATACCCCCACAGGGCGTGCGCAGCAGCATCACGAGGCGCGCGCTGGCGCTCCTGCTCGGCCAATGCCAGTGCTTCGCGCAACTGCTCGGGCGTGCCGTTGAACAGACAGCCCTGTGCAGCCAGTGCTCGGGACAGGCCACGCCGGGCCGGCACGGATTCCGGATCAGCCTGCAGGGCCTGCCGGTACAGGGTGATGGCCACGCTGTTGTTGTTGGCCTGGCCGATGCCAGCGTAGTAATCGGCGCGCTGCAACAGCGACTGCTCTGCGACCTGCGGCGTCGACCGCGGCAACAGCAACAGTGTGGCGGCCATGCCCAACACCGCGACAGCCACCACACCCCAACCGAGCCTGCGGGCGCGCGATGATCGCGTGGGCGACGCGCTGGCCGGCTGTGGCGGCGCGCACAGCTGGTAGCCGCGACCACGTACCGAGCGGATGTAGCGCGGACGCCGACCGTCATCGCCGAGGGCCTGGCGCAGCAGCTTCACCCGCTGGCTGACCGCATCTTCGCCGACCACCGCAGGGGCCCAGACCCGTGCGGCCAGCGTGTCGAAATCCACAACGTCGGTGCCGTGCGCAACAAGCACATCCAGCAGGGTCCAGCTGAGGCCGCTGACCGGCAATGCCTCACCGTTGCGACTGACGCGCTGCGCCGGGCGATCGATGTCCAGGTCGAGCAGGCGCAGGGTGTCCATGGCCGAAGCATAGCGGCTGGAGCGCACGGGATGACAGGCAAAGAAAAAGCGGGCCGAAGCCCGCTTTCTCATTTCAGCGATTCCAGAAGCGTGTCAACCAAGGGTGACACCTACCGTAATCGACCGGAGGTCGATTACTCGGCGCTGGCGGCGTCGCCTTCTTCCACGGCCTTCATCGACAGGCGGATACGGCCCTGCTTGTCGACTTCCAGCACCTTGACCTTGACCACATCGCCTTCCTTCAGCACGTCGCCGACCTTCTCGACGCGATCGCTGGAGATCTGCGACACGTGGACCAGACCGTCCTTGCCCGGCAGGATCGTGACGAACGCACCGAAGTCCATGATCTTGGCGACCTTGCCTTCGTAGATGCGGCCCGGCTCGACGTCCGAGGTGATCTGCTCGATGCGGGCCTTGGCGGCCTGGGCAGCGATGGCGTTGACCGAAGCGATGACGATGGTGCCGTCGTCCTGGATGTCGATCTGGGTGCCGGTCTCCTTGGTGATGGCCTGGATGGTCGAACCACCCTTGCCGATCACTTCGCGGATCTTGTCCGGGTGGATCTTGATGGTCAGCAGGCGCGGCGCGTAGTCCGACAGCTCTTCACGCGGAGCGGTCAGGCCGTGGGCCATTTCGCCCAGGATGTGCAGACGGCCAGCCTTGGCCTGCTGCAGAGCCTGCTTCATGATCTCTTCGGTGATGCCTTCGATCTTGATGTCCATCTGCAGGGCGGAGATGCCCTCAGCGGTACCGGCCACCTTGAAGTCCATGTCGCCCAGGTGATCTTCGTCACCCAGGATGTCGGACAGGACGACGAAGCGCTCGCCTTCCTTGACCAGGCCCATGGCGATACCGGCCACCGGCGCCTTCACCGGCACGCCGGCGTCCATCAGGGCCAGCGACGAGCCGCAGACCGAGGCCATCGACGAGGAACCATTCGACTCGGTGATTTCCGAGACGACGCGGATGGTGTACGGGAAGGATTCCAGCGACGGCATGACAGCCAGCACACCGCGCTTGGCCAGGCGGCCGTGGCCGATTTCGCGGCGCTTCGGGCCCATCATGCGGCCGCACTCACCCACCGAGAACGGAGGGAAGTTGTAGTGGAACAGGAAGTTTTCCTTGTACTCACCGGCAACGGCATCGATGACCTGGCCATCACGGGCGGTGCCCAGGGTGATGGTCACGATGGCCTGGGTTTCGCCGCGGGTGAACAGCGAGGAACCGTGGGTACGCGGCAGCACGCCGGTCTTCACGGCGATCGGGCGGACGGTGTCCAGCGCACGGCCGTCGATACGGACCTTGGTGTCCAGCACCGAGTCACGCATGGTGCGGTATTCCAGCTCGCCGAATTCCTTCGACAGCTCGGCCGGGTTCCAGCCTTCAGCGGCCACGCGGCCAGCCAGGGTTTCGACCACGTCCTTCTTGATCGCCGAGATGGCGTCACGGCGCTGCAGCTTGTCACGCACCTGGAAGGCTTCGCCCAGGCGCGGGCCGATGGCTTCCTTCAGAGCGGAGATCAGCACGTCGTTCTTGGCCGGGGCTTCCCAGGTCGACGGCTTGGTGCCGGCTTCGACGGTCAGCTCGTTGATCGCGTTGATGACCTTCTGCATTTCGCGGTGACCGAAGGTCACGGCGCCCAGCATCACTTCTTCGGACAGCAGCGCGGCTTCGGATTCGACCATCAGCACGGCGTTGGAGGTACCGGCGACAACCAGTTCCAGCTGCGAGTCAGCCAGTTCGCTGACGGTCGGGTTCAGGATGTACTCGCCGTTCTTGTAACCGACCTTGGCAGCGCCGATCGGGCCCATGAACGGGGTGCCGGCCAGGGACAGGGCCGCCGAGGCGCCGATCAGGGCAGCAATGTCGCCGTCCACGTCCGGGTTCAGCGACATGACCGTGGCGATGATCTGCACTTCGTTCTTGTAGTCTTCCGGGAACAGCGGACGGATCGGACGGTCGATCAGACGCGAGATCAGGGTTTCCTTCTCGGTCGCACGGCCTTCACGCTTGAAGAAACCACCCGGGATACGGCCGCCGGCGTAGAACTTTTCCTGATAATCGACGGTCAGCGGGAAGAAGTCCTGGCCTTCGCGCGCGCTCTTGGCGGCGACGGCGGTGACCAGCAGTACGGTGTCGTCCATCTTGACGATGACGGCACCGCTGGCCTGACGGGCGACTTCGCCGGTCTCGAGCGTGACGGTGTGCTTGCCGTACTGGAAGGTTTTGGTGATTTTTGCCACGGAGGGTGTCCTTGGGGATGCTGTCTGCGAATTTGGACCGTCGGCGACCCTTGCCGCCAGCGGGTGGCCGGATCGTTCCGGCCTGAATCGGGGATTGCGGTGCTACAAAACAAAACCGCGGCGCATCGCTGCGCCGCGGGGGATTCGTTGCTTAGCGACGCAGGCCAAGCTTCTCGATCAGGGCCTTGTAACGCTCGACGTCCTTCTTCTTCAGGTAGTCGAGCAGGCTGCGACGGCGGTTGACCATCTGCAGCAGGCCGCGGCGGCTGTGGTGGTCCTTCTTGTGGGTCTTGAAGTGGCCGGTCAGCAGTTCGATGCGGGCGGTCAGCAGTGCAACCTGGACTTCCGGGGAGCCGGTGTCAGCCGAGCTGCGCTTGTTGTCTTCAATGACCTTCTGGGTGTCGATCGACATTTCTTTTTTCTCTGTGATGCGTGGCCGGCAGGAACGCGCTTCGCGCACCGCCAGGCTCGCCGTGGACTACGAGGATGAAACCTGCGCGAGGCAGGCTGCCGGAAAACGGCCGCGAAATTGTAACGGTCGGGGGCTTCCGGGACAAGGACCGGGGCTGAACCGCCCGGCCCCGGTCAGAGGTTGAAACGACGCTGCGGCGCCAGCAGGCCACTGTCATCGACCTGGCCCAACCCCTGGACAGCATCGTCCGGGCCAAACACGGCCACCAGACCACGGGGCCAGGACAGATCGCGCTGGCGCTGGCCAACGCAGAAGCGGTGGGTCTGGTCGGCATCGAGGTCGACCCGCGGGTATTCAGCCAGGCCGGCCGCCAGCGGCAGCAGCAGTGCGTCCATGCCCGCCTCGTCGCCCGCCTCGACCATCGCCCGCAGTTGATCCAGCGTGACCATGGCAGGCTCGCGGAACGGCTCGACCCACAGCCGGCGCAGCGCGCTGATGTGGGCGCCACAACCCAGGCTTTCGCCGAGGTCGCGGGCCAGGCTGCGGATGTAGGTGCCGGAGCCACAGGTCACGCGCAGCCGCAGCCGTTCCGGCTGCTGCTCCAGTACCTCGATGGCGTGAACCTGCACCTCGCGCTCCGGCGCTTCGATGACGTCACCACGGCGGGCCTTCACATACAGCGGCTCCCCACCCTGCTTCAGCGCCGAATAGATCGGGGCGCGCTGGCGGATGCTGCCGGTCAGCGGCACCAGCGCCGCCTGCAGGGCCTCGGCACTGATCGAAGGCACCGGGCGCTGCAGCAGCACCTGGCCTTCGGAATCGTCGGTGTCGGTGGTCTGGCCCAGCATGATCTCGGCGTCGTACGCCTTGGCCGAGCCGAGCAGCAGACCGGCAATCTTGGTCGCCTCGCCGAAGCACAGCGGCAACAGGCCGGTGGCGAGCGGGTCGAGGCTGCCGGTATGGCCGCCCTTTTCGGCACGGAACAGGCGACGGGCCACCTGCAGGGCGGCGTTGGAGCTCATGCCGGTCGACTTGTCGAGCAGCAGGATGCCATCCAGGCGGCGGAACTGAATTCGGGTCATGACGTTGATGTCGGCGGATGCCGCCGGTAGCGCCGGGCCATGCCCGGCGTGCGCGCAATGCGCGGTTTATTCTTCGTCGCTCTCGCGACGCTTCTCCGCGGCCAGCGTATCGGGCAGGTCGCGCAGGATGTTGTCGATGTGCTCACCACGGTCGACCGAGTCGTCGTAGTGGAAGTGCAGCTCCGGCACGTGGCGCAGCTTCATCGCGCGGGCCAGGTCCATGCGCAGGCGATAGCCCAGTTCCTTCAGGCCGGCCACGGCTTCAGCCGAACGTTCCGGCATCAGCGCAGTGACGAACACCTTGGCATGGGCCATGTCGCGGGTGATTTCCACGTCGGACACGCTCACCGAGGGCAACCCGTGCTCGCGCACGGCGTTGTGCACCAGGGTGCCGAGTTCACGGCGCAGCTGGGCGGAGACACGGTCGGTTCGATGGAAAGTCTTGGGCACGAGGAGCTCTTGGTTCAGTTGTCGCCCGACCAACGGTCGGGCGCTACCTTTGATTCGATTGTCGCCCGACCAACGGTCGGGCGCTACATGTGCGTGGTGGGGCCCGACCGTTGGTCGGGCCACCTTGCAGCATTACAGGGTGCGCGGCACTTCGATACGCTCGAAGCACTCGATCTGGTCACCCGGCTTGACGTCGTTGTAGGCCTTCACCGCGATACCGCATTCGGTACCGTTGCGGACTTCCTCGACGTTCTCCTTGAAGCGACGCAGCGATTCCAGCTCGCCCTCGAAGATCACCACGCTGTCGCGCAGCACGCGGATCGGCTTGTTGCGCTTGACCACGCCCTCGATGACCATCGAGCCGGCCACGGCGCCCAGCTTGGAGCTGCGGAAGACGTCGCGGACCTCGGCGATACCGATGATCTCTTCGCGGATCTCCACGCCCAGCAGACCGGAAGCCACCTGCTTCACCTGATCGATCACGTCATAGATGATCGAGAAGTAACGCAGGTCCACGCCGTTGGATTCAATGATGCGACGGGCCGAAGCATCCGCACGCACGTTGAAGCCGATGACGGTGGCCTTCGAAGCGGCCGCCGAGTTGGCGTCCGATTCGGTGATGCCGCCCACGCCGGAGTGGATCACGTTGATGCGGATGTCTTCGTTGGACAGCGCGACCAGCGCCTGGCTCAGGGCCTGCACCGAACCCTGCACGTCGGCCTTGATGACCAGGTTGAGGACCTGCTGGCCCTCGCCCTTGCCCAGGGTCGCCATGATGTCTTCCATGCGGCTGCCGGCGGTGGCGACCAGGCGCGATTCACGGCGCTTGGTCTCACGCTGCTGGGCAACGTCCTTGGCCAGACGCTCGTCCTCGACCACCACGAAGTCGTCACCGGCTTCCGGCACGCCGGACAGGCCCAGGACCTGCACCGGGATGGACGGGCCGGCGAACTCCGGCTGCTTGCCGGTTTCGTCGAACAGCGCACGCACGCGGCCGTACTGGATGCCGCACACCAGGTAGTCGCCCTTCTTCAGGCGGCCCTGCTGCACCAGCACGGTGGCGACCGGGCCACGGCCCTTGTCCAGCGACGATTCGATCACCACGCCCGCGGCGCGGCCTTCGTCGACCGCCTTCAGTTCCAGCAGTTCGGCCTGGATCGAGATGGCGTCCAGCAGGTCGTCGATGCCCAGGCCGGTCTTGGCCGAGATCTCCACCATCTGGGTGTCACCACCGAAGTCTTCGGCCACGACCTGCTCGGACAGCAGTTCGTTCTTGACCCGCATCGGGTCGGCATCGGACTTGTCGATCTTGTTGATCGCCACGATCAGCGGCACACCCGCCGAACGCGCGTGCTGGATCGCTTCCTTGGTCTGCGGCATGACGCCGTCATCGGCGGCCACGACCAGCACCACGATGTCGGTCAGCTTGGCGCCGCGCGCACGCATCGAGGTGAATGCCGCGTGGCCCGGGGTATCCAGGAAGCTGATCACGCCCTTCGGCGTATCCACGTGGTAGGCACCGATGTGCTGGGTGATGCCGCCGGCTTCACCGGTGGCGACCTTGGTGCGGCGGATGTAATCCAGCAGCGAGGTCTTGCCGTGGTCGACGTGACCCATGATGGTGACCACCGGCGGACGCTGGGTGGCTTCGCCCTGGTTTTCACCGGTCGAGGCCAGCAGTGCGTCTTCGGCGTCGTTGTCGTTGGCACGGATCGCCTTGTGGCCGAGTTCCTCGGTCACCAGCGCGGCAGTGTCATGGTCGATGGACTGGGTGATGGTGGCCATCACGCCCATCTTGAACAGCGCCTTCACCACCTCGCCGCCCTTCAGCGCGAGCTTCTGCGCCAGGTCGGCCACGGTGATGGTGTCGCCGATCGCCACTTCACGCACCACCGGCGCGGTCGGACGCTCGAAGGCGTGCGGACCGGCGTTGTTGCCACCGCGCGACATGTCGCGACGACCACCGCTCTGGTTGCGGCCACCCGGACGACCCCGGGTGTTGCTGTTGTTGCTGTTGCCACGACGCGCACGATCAGCCGCCGACAGATGCATCTGGCCGGCAAAGCGATCACCCGGGCCACGCTCGTTGCGCGGCGCGCTGCGGTTGTTGCGGTCATCGCTGCGCGGCGGCGGCGGTGCACCACGCGGCGCAGCCGGGGCTGCGGCCGGGGCGCGCGGCGGGCGCGGCGCGGTTTCGTCGATCGGAGCACGCTTGGGCTTGCTGGCAGCCAGCGCCTCGGCCGCCTTGGCGGCAGCCGCAGCTTCCTCGGCCGCCTTCTTCTCGGCTTCGGCACGCTCCTTGGCGGCAACCTCTTCCTCACGGGCACGGACGATGGCTTCGTCGCGCAGACGATCCTTCTCGGCCAGTGCCTGCTGTTCGGCGAGGTTGCGCGCGCGCGACTCTTCCAGCTTGCGCAGGATGTCGGCGCGTTCTTCGTCCGGGGTCATGGCGCGAGCACCATCCTTGACGTAGGTACGCTTCTGGCGCACCTCGACATTCACGGTCGTCTTGCTGCGACCGGAACTGACCGTCACTTCCTGCTGTTTCCGCCGGTTGAGCGTGATCTTCTTTGCAGACTGATCAGTTTCTTCCGGGGCCTGCTCGGGCTTGCCGTGCGAACGACGAAGGAAGCCCAGGAGCTTCACCTTCTCGGTGCTGGTCACGACCTGGTCGGGACCGCTGAACTTCATGCCGGCACCGGCCAGCTGTTCCAGCAGTTTTTCGACCGGTGTGTTGACCAGTTCGGCAAGCTTGCGGATGGTGGTTTGCTGCGACATTCGGATCCTATGATCTTGTGGGCGCCCCCCCGCATCTGGAGGTGGCGCGGATTCTACGCCCTGAGCGGCTCAGGGCCCTGTTCATTGCCGGCTCATTCGCCGCGTTCCAGTCGGGCGATCTCTTCGGCACGTGCGGCCAGGATCAGCGCAGCGGCGCGCGCCTGATCCAGCCCTTCGATGCCGAAGTCCATGACCTCGTCGGCGGCCAGATCGGACAGGTCCTCACTGGTGCGCACGCCGTGGCCGGCCAGCGCATATGCGGTGGCTTCGTCCATGCCCTTCAGGGACAGCAGGTCCTGCGCCGGCTGGCCGTCTTCAAGGCCTTCCTCGACTGCCAGGGCCTCATTGAGCAGCGCATCGCGGGCACGAGCGCGCAGCTCTTCGACGATGTCTTCGTCGAAACCTTCCACGGCCAGCAGTTCGCCGACCGGGACATATGCGATTTCCTCGACGGTGCCGAAGCCTTCGCTGACCAGGATGCCGGCGATTTCCTCGTCCACTTCCAGCTTGTCCATGAACAGCTGGCGGGCCGAAGCCTGCTCGGCCTCCGACTTGGCGGTGACCTGGTCCTGGGTCATCACGTTGAGCTGCCAGCCGGTCAGGCGGCTGGCCAGGCGCACGTTCTGGCCGCCCTTGCCAATCGCCTGGGCCAGGCGGTCTTCTGCAACGGCCAGGTCCATCGAGTGCTTGTCTTCATCGACGATGATCGACTGCACTTCGGCCGGCGCCATCGCGTTGATGACGAAGTTGGCCGGGTTGTCGTTCCACAGCACGATGTCCACGCGCTCGCCATTGAGCTCATTGGAAACGGCCTGCACGCGCGAACCGCGCATGCCGATGCAGGCACCGATCGGATCGGTGCGCTGGTCGTGGGCCAGCACGGCGATCTTGGCGCGGTCGCCCGGATCGCGGGCACAGGCCTTGATTTCCACCAGGCCCTGGCCGACTTCCGGCACTTCCAGCTTGAACAGCTCGATCATGAATTCCGGGGCGGCGCGGCTGATGAACAGCTGCGGGCCACGCGGTTCCGAACGGACTTCGGCCAGGTAGCCGCGCACGCGGTCACCGGCGCGCAGCACGTCGCGCGGAATGCCCTTGTCCTTCGGAATGAAGCCTTCGGCGTTGCCACCGAGGTCGACATAGATGTTGCCGCGCTCGGCGCGCTTGACCACACCGGTGATCAGCTCGCCGACGCGATCCTTCCACGCATCCACGACCTGCTGGCGCTCGGCTTCGCGCACGCGCTGGACGATGACCTGCTTGGCAGCCTGGGCGGCAATACGGCCGAAATCCGGGTTTTCGATCTGCTCTTCGATGTAGTCGCCGACGTCCACGCCTTCGGCTTCATCGACGGCATCCATCAGGCGGATCTGGCGATCCGGCGATTCCATGACCACGTCATCGGCCACCACTTCCCAGCGGCGGAAGGTTTCGTAGCTGCCATCCTTGTGGTCGATGACCACGCGGGTCAGCACTTCCTCGTCGGGATAGCGCTTCTTCGCTGCCGAGGCCAGGGCGGCCTCGATGGCATCGAAGATCACTTCACGCGGCACGCCCTTCTCGTTGGCGACCGCGTCGACTACCAGCAACAGTTCCTTGCTCATTGGCTCACTCCGCGCGCGGCTTTTTTGCCGCCGGCTCGTTGGAAGAAGAATTCGTGTTCGGCTTCGGACGCTTCGGTGCCGGACCGGTCGGCTTGCTCGGGGCCAGCCCCAGCGCCACCCAGTCGGGCATGATCCGTGCCTTGTCGATGTTGTCGGCCGACACGACCACTTCAGCCTTGTCGACGATGAAGGTGATGGCACCTGCGGTCTCGTCGATGGCTTCGATGCGGCCCTGCAGGCGGCGACGGTTGTCCTGCGGCAGCTTCAGCGTGACCTTGGCCATTTCGCCGAGGTGACGGCCGAACTGCTCCAGGTTGAACAGCGGGCGATCGACGCCCGGCGAAGACACTTCCAGCGTGTAGTTGCCGCTGATCGGGTCTTCGACGTCCATCTGTGCCGACACTTCGCGGCTGACCCGCTCGCAGTCGTCGACATTGATGATGCGCTCGGGCTGTTCAGCCAGCGGCACGTCGATGTAAAGGCGCAGGGTCGCACCGCCGGGGGCCGGCAGATACTCAACGCCCAGCAGCTCCAGGCCCAGCGACACAACGGTCGGGGCGAGCAGATTCGCGATGTCGGTTGCCTTGTCGCTCACAGCCTGCCTTGATCTCTTGGTTGGGTGCCGGCCTTGGCCGGCATGGAAACATGACGCCCCGGAAACGACAAAGGGCCCGCTGGGCCCCTTTTCCGGAAAGACTCCGGTGACTGGATTCCGGTTGCAACCTGCAGTGTCTGCCGGTTGCGGCCCTCCTTCCGGGTCCGGACTCCCGCTGGGAGGCCGCCTTCAGGGGTATTGCTAGGCCGCTGATGATAGCGACTGCACCGCGCTGGTGCAAGGCTTGGACCCGCCTGAAACCGGCCGCCTCGCTCGCCGCGCCATGCCCGGCGGATCAACCAGAGCCCCAAAGAAAAACGCCCTCGAAGCAGGACTTCGAAGGCGATCTCTTTACTTGGTAGCGGGGGCAGGATTTGAACCTGCGACCTTCGGGTTATGAGCCCGACGAGCTGCCAGACTGCTCCACCCCGCATCAGAAGCGGAATTCTGAGGCATAACTTCAAAACCTGCAAGCTTTTCCTCATTCATCGAACTGGTTGGCGCCGATTCGATGTGTTGGTAGCGGGGGCAGGATTTGAACCTGCGACCTTCGGGTTATGAGCCCGACGAGCTGCCAGACTGCTCCACCCCGCACCGGAAGTGTTTGAACTGCTGCCCTGCTCTTTCGAGGAGGGCTACCGCAACGATGTTCTGGCTGAACCGCTGCAGTGACAACTCAGGCTGCGCATATTACACGAATCACGCAGCTTTGTGTCAACTTTTATGCAAGATGCGCAAATGCCTGCTGGCACCAGACCATGATCGGGTTCCAGGCCAGGCCCAGCGCCAGCAGTGCCAGCGCGTTCACGCCCAGCACCAGGCCCAGCACGCGGTCGTTGCTGCGCGGCATGGCCTCGCCCACCGGCTCATCGAAGTACATGACCTTGATGACGCGCAGGTAGTAGAAGCAGCCGACCACGGCACACAGCACGCCGAGGATGGCCAGCCACAGCAGGCCACCGTTGACGGCCGCGCCCAGCACCGCCAGCTTGGTCCAGAAGCCCAGGAACGGCGGGATGCCGGCCAGCGACGCCATGATGCACAGCACCAGGCCGGCCATCCACGGGTTGCGGGCATTCAGGCCCTTGAAGTCTTCGATGTTCTCGGCTTCGAAACCGGCACGCGACAGCGCGATGATCGCGCCGAAGGCGGCGGTGGACATGATGGCGTAGGCCAGTGCGTAGAACAGCGCGGCGGCATAGCCCTGCGAACCGCCACCGGCAATACCCATCAGCAGGAAGCCGATGTGCGAGACGGTGGAGAACGCCAGCATGCGCTTGAGGTTGCTCTGCGCGATGGCCATCAGGTTGCCGATGACCAGCGAGACCGCGGCCAGGCCGGCAATCAGCAGCTGCAGTTCGGTCGACAGCGGGCCCACGCCCATTTCCAGCAGGCGGTAGGCCATGCCGAACGCGGCCAGCTTCGGCGCCGAGCTGATGAACAGTGCGATCGGTGCCGGGGCACCCTGGTACACGTCCGGCAGCCACATGTGGAACGGCGCGGCACCCAGCTTGAAGGCGACGCCGGCGATCATGAACACCGCACCGGTGATCAGCAGCACGCGCTCTTCCGAGTGCGGGATGGCTTCACGGATCACGTCCAGGTGCAGGCTGCCGGTGGCGCCGTAGATCAGCGACATGCCGTACAGCAGCAGGCCCGAGGCCAGCGAACCCAGCACGATGTACTTCATCGCCGCTTCGGAGGCCAGGCCGTTCTCACGGTTGCTGGCAACCAGCGCGTAGGAGCACAGCGCCAGCAGTTCCAGGCCCAGGTAGACCATCAGCAGGCTGCCGGCCGAGACCAGGATCATCATGCCGGCGGTGCCGAACAGGATCAGCACCGGGATCTCGCCCTGGAACAGGTTGCGGTCACGCAGGTAACGCCAGCCGTAGACCAGGGTCAGGCCGCTGAGCAGCACGATCCCGGTCTTCATCACGTCCGCGGCGGTATCGCGCACGAACATGCCATGGAAGACCTCCCCCTGCCCGCCCACGCCGGTGGCCAGCATGAACAGCACCACGGCCAGCGCAGCGAGCGAGAACAGGTGGGTGACGATCTTGTTCCGGTTGCTGACGAACAGGTCGAGGATCATCAGGGCGAAGGCGCTGCCGATCAGCACCAGCTCGGGAGCGAGCGGTGGCAGGTCAGCAGCGGTCAATGGCAGCAGCGGCGAGGTGGTCATCATCAAATCCTGGAATTACAGCAGCTTGCTGGATGCGATCTGCATCGCCAGCTTCGCGATCGAGGGCTCCATCAGGTCGGTCAGCGGCTTGGGGTAGATGCCCAGGGCCAGCACGCCGATGGCGAACACGCCCAGCACCAGCCATTCGCGACCGTTGATGTCCTTCAGTTCGGCAACGTGGCTGTTGGCCACTTCACCGAAGAAGATGCGCTTGTACAGCCACAGGGTGTAGGCGGCGCCGATGATCAGGGTGGTGGCCGCGCCCAGCGCGATCCACGGATTACGCTGGAAGGCCGCGAGGATGACCATGAACTCGCCGACGAAACCGCTGGTGCCCGGCAGGCCGGCATTGGCCATGAAGAACAGCATGGCGAAGGTCGCGAACCAGGGCATCACGTTGACCACGCCGCCGTAATCGGCGATGCGGCGGCTGTGCATGCGGTCGTACAGCACGCCGACGCTGGAGAACATCGCGCCGGACACGAAGCCGTGCGAGATCATCTGCACCATGGCGCCCTGCAGGCCCAGGCGGGCCGCATCGGCGTTGCCGGCTTCACGCACCAGCCACAGCGCGATGAAGGTGCCCAGGGTGACGAAGCCCATGTGCGCGATCGACGAATAGGCGATCAGCTTCTTCATGTCGTCCTGCACCAGGGCGACCAGGCCGACGTAGATCACGGCGATCAGCGACAGCGCGATCACCAGCCACGCCCATTCCTGCGACGCGTCCGGGACGATCGGCAGGTTGAAGCGCAGGAAGCCGTAGCCACCGATCTTCAGGGCGATGGCGGCCAGGATCACCGAACCGGCGGTCGGCGCTTCCACGTGGGCATCCGGCAGCCAGGTATGCACCGGGAACATCGGCACCTTGACCGCGAAGGCGATCAGGAACGCGAAGAAGATCCAGGTCTGTTCCTTGGCCGACAGCGGCAGCGCGTACAGGTCGGCCAGCTGGAAGCTGCCGCCCTTCATGTACAGGTAGATCAGTGCCACCAGCATCAGCACCGAGCCGAGGAAGGTGTACAGGAAGAACTTCAGCGCGGCGTAGATGCGGCGCGGGCCACCCCAGACACCGATGATCAGGAACATCGGGATCAGCATCGCCTCGAAGAACACGTAGAACAGCATCGCGTCCGTGGCCGAGAAGATACCGACCGTGACGCCTTCCAGGATCAGGAAGGCGGCCACGTACTGGTTGACGCGCTTGTCGATGGCGCTCCAGGCGCCGATCAGGGCAAGCACGCTGACCAGGGTGGTCAGCAGGATCAGCGCCACGGCGATGCCGTCCACGCCCAGGTTGTAGCCGATCTTGTACGCCGGGATCCAGGCATGGGTCTCGACGAACTGCAGACCGTCGATGCCCGCGTTGTAGCCGCTCAGCAGCGAGAGGCTCGCCACGAACGTCAGCACCGCTACGCCCAGGGACGCCCAGCGGGCGGTCTGCGCATCACGGATCGCAAGGATCAGGGCGCCACCGATGATCGGCAGCCAGATGAGGACACTGAGTAGAGGCCAGTTCGACACGTCTTCTTATTCCGTACAGGTCATCAACGCAGGTAATGCATCAGCACGCCCAGAAGGGCAATCAGGCCGATGATCATCGCGAAGGCGTAGTGATAGAGGAAACCGGATTGGGTACGACGCAGCACGCCGGCTGCGACGTCCACAACACGTGCCGAAAGATTGACCACGCCGTCGACGATGTTGCTGTCGATCCAGCGTGCGACCTTGCCCAGCTTGACGCTGCCACCGGCAAAGCCATCGATCCACAGCTTGTCGAAGCCGTACTTGTTTTCCAGCACCGACACCAGCGGAGCGAAGGTCTTGCGAGCCCTGCCCGACAGGTCCGGCTTCCACAGGTAGAACAGCGCAGCCAGCAGGAAGCCCGCCAGGGTCAGCCAGAACGGCGGCAGCATCATGCCGTGCAGCGCAAACGCCACCGGCCCGTGGAACTCTTCGCCCAGGAAGGCAACGGTGTTCTTGGCCGGATCGTAGAAATCGACGATACCGGTGAAGAACGTGTTGACCTGGCCCTTGATGGCGTCGTGTGCATGCTGGCCGGCCCAGTCGGTGCCGTGCAGCATCGGACCGATGCTGAAGAAACCGATGGCGATCGACGGGATGGCCAGCAGGATCAGCGGCAGGGTCACCACCCACGGAGTTTCATGCGGCTCATGCGGACCGTGGCCATGGCCGTGGTCGTCATGGGCATCGCCGTGGTGGGCATCAGCATGGTGGGCGTCAGCGGCGTGGTGATCGTCATGGCCATGGCCGTGATCATCGTGCGCGTCGCGGAAGCGCTCCTTGCCATGGAAGGTCAGGAACAGCAGGCGGAAGCTGTAGAAGCTGGTCACCAGCACGCCACCCAGCACGGCCCAGTAGCCATAGGTGGCCACCCAGCTGTTCTGCATGTGCGCGTGGATCTCGGCGGCCTCGATGATGGTGTCCTTCGAGTAGAAGCCGGAGAAGAACGGCGTACCGACCAGGGCCAGGGTACCGATCCACATGGTGACGAACGTGATCGGCATGTACTTGCGCAGGCCGCCCATCTTGCGCATGTCCTGCTCGTGGTGCATCGCGATGATGACCGAGCCGGCACCCAGGAACAGCAGCGCCTTGAAGAAGGCGTGGGTCATCAGGTGGAACACGGCGGCCGAATAGGCCGACACGCCCAGTGCCACGGTCATGTAGCCCAGCTGCGACAGCGTGGAGTACGCGACGACGCGCTTGATGTCGTTCTGGACAATGCCGATCAGGCCGGTGAAGAACGCGGTGGTGGCACCGATGAACAGGATGAAGTTCAACGCGGTCTGCGACAGCTCGAACAGCGGCGACATGCGGGTGACCATGAAGATACCGGCGGTCACCATCGTCGCGGCGTGGATCAGTGCCGAGATCGGGGTCGGGCCTTCCATCGAGTCCGGCAGCCACACGTGCAGCGGGACCTGGGCCGACTTGCCCATGGCACCGATGAACAGGCAGATGCAGATGACGGTGGCGATCGACCAGATCACCGGCTCGTTCAGCAGCTGCATGCCGAACATGGTGCCGTCCCAGATCTGCAGCTGGGCGCGCGGGTCAGCCAGCATGCCGGCCTGCGAGAACACCTGCGAGTAGTCCAGGGTGCCGAACACCCACAGCACGCCGGCGATGCCGAGCAGGAAGCCGAAGTCGCCGACGCGGTTGACCAGGAACGCCTTCATGTTGGCGAAGATCGCGGTCGGGCGCTTGAACCAGAAGCCGATCAGCAGGTACGACACCAGGCCCACCGCTTCCCAGCCGAAGAACAGCTGCAGGAAGTTGTTGCTCATCACCAGGGTGAGCATCGAGAAGGTGAACAGCGAAATGTAGCTGAAGAACCGCTGGTAGCCCGGATCGTCCTGCATGTAGCCGATCGTGTAGATGTGGACCAGCAGCGACACGAAGGTCACCACCACCATCATCATCGCGGTCAGCTTGTCGACCATGAAGCCGACGTGGGCCGAGTACTGGCCGACTTCGAAGAACGTGTAGATGTTCTGGTTGAACGGCTGTGCGCCGCCCCAGAGCAGCTGGTAGAGCGTGTACATCGACAGGCCGCAGGCAACCGCAACGCCGAGGATGGTGATGGTCTGCGCGCCGAAGCGCTTGACCTGGCGACCGAACAGGCCGGCGATGATGCTGCCGAACAGCGGCGCAAGCACCACTGCGATCAACAGACTCTTGGAGAGAGTGATTTCCATCTGTGGATCAGCCCTTCAACGAATCGACTTCGCCGACATTGATCGTGCGGCGGGTACGGAACAGGGTCACCAGGATCGCCAGGCCGATGGCGGCTTCCGCGGCGGCGACGGTCAGGATGAAGAACACGAACAGCTGGCCGGACGGATCGCCCAGCTGACGCGAGAACGCGACGAAATTGACGTTCACCGACAGCAGCATCAGCTCGATCGACATCAGCAGGACGATGACGTTCTTCCGGTTGAGGAAGATGCCGGCCAGGCTGATGGCGAACAGCACCGCGCCCAGCGCAAGCATGTGGCCAAGGGTAATCACGGCTGGGTCTCCTCGCCGGCGGCCGGCTTGCTGTTGCTGTGCACGACCGGTGCCTCGGCGCCCATCTTGACCATGCGCAGGCGCTGACCGGCCTTGACCATGGTCTGCTCGCCCGGGTTCTGGCTCTTCACGCCGGTACGGCGACGCAGGGTCAGCATCACGGCGGCAACCACGGCCACGGTCAGGATGACCGCAGCGAACTCGAACGGCAGCAGGTATTCGGTGAACAGCGTGCGCGCCAGCCAGGTGACGTTGGAGCTGTCGGCGGCGACCGCAGCGGCGTTGTCCGCCGGGAACGGGGTAACCGCCCTGCCCTTCACGCCGATCAGGATCAGCATCTGCACCAGCATGGCCACGGCAACGATCAGGCCGACCGGCAGGTAGCGCACCCAACCCTCACGCATCTTGGTGGGGTCGATGTCCAGCATCATCACCACGAACAGGAACAGCACCATCACCGCGCCGACGTAGACCAGTACCAGGGCGACGCCGAGGAACTCGGCACCCACCAGCAGCCACACGCAGGCGATGGAGAAGAAGGTCAGCACCAGGCAGAGCACGGCGTGAACCGGGTTGCGCACGCTGATCACCGCACCGGCCGAAACCGTTGCCGCGATGGCGAACACCCAGAAAGCGATATTTACCCAATCCATCTCTCGACCTCAGCGGTAAGCGGCATCGGCGGCGCGACGCTCGGCGATCTCGGACTCGAGACGGTCGCCCAGGGCCAGCAGCTGCGGCTTGGTAACGATGTTTTCGCCACGATTCTCGAAGTGGTACTCGAGGATGTGGGTTTCGACGATCGAGTCCACCGGGCAGCTTTCTTCACAGAAGCCGCAGAAGATGCACTTGAACAGATCGATGTCATAGCGCGTGGTACGGCGGGTGCCGTCTTCGCGCTTGGCCGAGTCGATGGTGATGGCCAATGCAGGGCACACCGCTTCGCACAGCTTGCAGGCGATGCAGCGCTCTTCACCGTTGGGGTAACGGCGCAGGGCGTGCAGGCCACGGAAGCGCGGCGACTGCGGGAACTTCTCCATCGGGTACATCATCGTGTACTTGGGCTTGAAGCTGTACTTCAGCGTCAGCCAAAGACCGCCCAGCAGTTCGAGCAGCAGCAGGCTCTTGAAGTAATGGGTAATCCTGTTCATCACTTAGACGCCCTTTTGAATCACGCCGAAGAACACCATGACGGCGGTAACCGCGATCCACAGAATGGCCAGCGGGATGAAGACCTTCCAGCCCAGGCGCATGATCTGGTCATAGCGGAAGCGCGGGAAGCTGGCACGGAACCAGATGTAGGCACTGGCGAAGAAGAACACCTTGACGAACAGCCACGGCGCACCACCCTTCCAGATCCAGTCGACCAGCGGCGAGACGTCGCCGAAGTTGACCCAGCCCTGGACCGGGCTCAGCCAGCCGCCGAGGAAGAAGATCGAGATCAGGAAGCTGATCAGGATCATGTTGGCGTATTCGGCCAGGAAGAACAGCGCGAACGCACCGCCCGAGTACTCGACCATGTGGCCGGCGACGATTTCCGATTCACCTTCCACCACGTCGAACGGCGCGCGGTTGGTTTCGGCAACGCCCGACACCCAGTAGATGACGAACAGCGGGAACAGCGGCAGCAGGAACCAGTCGAAGAAACCGGAATTGCCGGCCTGCGCCATCACGATGTTGCTCAGGTTCAGGCTGCCCGACGCGATCATCACGCCGACCAGGGCGAAGCCCATGGCGATTTCGTAGCTGATCATCTGCGCCGAGGCGCGCATCGCACCCAGGAACGCATACTTCGAGTTGGATGCCCAACCGGCCAGGATGATGCCGTAGATGCCCAGCGAGGTCATCGCCAGCAGGTACAGCAGGCCGGCGTTGGCATTGGACAGCACGATCTGCGAATCGAAGGGGACCACCGACCAGGCCGCGAAGGCCGGAGCCAGGGTGATCAACGGTGCCAGCAGGTAGATCGCCTTGTTGGCGCTGCTCGGCTGGACCACTTCCTTGAACAGCAGTTTGAAGACGTCGGCGAAGGCCTGGAAGATGCCCATGCCCACGTACATCGGGCCGTGGCGGACGTGCATCCAGCCGATCAGCTTGCGTTCCCAGACCACGTAGAAGGCCACCGAGATGATCACCGGAACGGTGATCACCAGGATCTTCAGGATGATCCAGATCAGCGCGCCGATGTCACCAAGGCCAAGCAGCCACTGGTGCAGCGGGTCGACCGCGTTCAACAGCAATTCGTTCATGCAGCCACCACCGTTACGCGAGCGGCACCCAGCGGCGCGGTCGCGCCGTGGCCCGATTCAATCCAGACCGAACCCGCAGCGACGCGGGCGTCGACCACCACCGGCAGGGTAGCCTTGCCGGCATCGGTGCCGACCTTGGCCATCTGCCCTTCCTGCAGCTGCAGGCGAGCGGCATCTTCAGCGTTCAGCACGATGCGCGGGGCGTTGTTGAGCGGATGCGACTGCAGCGCCGGGGCGCGACGGACCACCGCATCGGTGCGGTAGATCGCGGCGGTCGAAGCCACTTCCAGGCCTTCGCCGGCAACCACCGGCTGCGCCGAGGCAGCGACGGCGACCGACACCGGGGCCAGGCTGGCGCGCAGGCCGGCCAGGTCGGTGAAGTCGAAACCTGCTACCGCCAGTTCGCCGCCAAGGGCGCGCAGCACGCGCCAGCCCTCACGGGCTTCGCCCGGCAGCTTGCCGCCGGCACGCGCCGACTGCTCGCGACCATCGAGGTTGGTCAGGGTGGCGTCGATTTCCGGCAGCGCACCGATCGGCAGGATCACGTCGGCAACGTCGCGGGTGGAGACGCAGGCGAACTGGCTGAAGGCCACCACCTTTGCGCCAACCAGCGCCTTGCGCGCGGCCGGGGCATCGGCGAAGTCCAGGCCCGGCTCCAGGCCGTACACCACGTAGGCCTGGCGCGGCTGCGCCAGCATCGCGGCGACGTCCTTGCCGGCCGGCAGCACGCCAGCGCGGGTCAGGCCAACGGCGTTGGCGCCCTGCGGGATGCGGCAGAGCTTGGCACCGGTGGCGGCAGCGAAGTCACGCGCGGCGGCGCGGATCGCGGCAGCCTGCGGGTGGTTTTCGGCAATGCCACCGACGATCAGCACGGTGTTGTTGCCGCCCTGCACCGCCGAACGCAGCTCGGCGTTGGCCAGCGCGTCGACGAACTTCGACGGCGCGACGATCTGCTTGCCGGCGATGCTGAAGGCGAAGTCGAAGTCCACCGGGTTGACGACGTGGATCTTCGCGCCGTTGGTGGTCTGCGCCTTGCGCAGGCGGGCGTGCAGCAGCGGCAGTTCGTGGCGGATGTTGCTGCCCAGAACGACGATGCGGTCAGCGCCTTCGATCTCGGCCAGCGGCAGGCCGAACACTTCGGCGGTTGCAGCGTCGGAGAAATCGCGGTTGTTGATGCGGTGGTCGATGTTGCTCGAGCCCAGGCCCTTGGCCAGGCGGGCCAGCAGCGCGCCTTCCTCGTTCGAGGTGGACGGATGCACCAGCACGCCCAGGTTGTCGCCCTGGTTGGCCTTGAGGATCTCGGCGGCCGCGGCCAGGCCTTCGGCCCAGCTCACTTCCTTCCACTCGCCATTGACCTTGCGCAGCGGCTTGACCGCACGGTCTTCGCTGTACAGGCCCTGGTGCGAGTAGCGGTCACGGTCGGACAGCCAGCACTCGTTCACCGCTTCGTTGTCGCGCGGCACGGTGCGCAGCACTTCGCCGCGACGCACGTGCAGGAACAGGTTCGAACCCATCGCGTCGTGGTAGCCCAGCGATTCGCGCGCGGTCAGTTCCCACGGGCGGGCGCGGAACTGGAACACCTTGTTGGTCAGCGCGCCGACCGGGCAGACGTCGACGACGTTGCCGGACAGCTCGGTGGTCAGCGGCTTGCCGTCGAAGGTACCGATCTGCAGGTTCTCACCGCGGTACATGCCACCCAGTTCATAGGTACCGGCAACGTCGGCGGTGAAGCGGACGCAGCGGGTGCACTGGATGCAGCGGGTCATCTCGGTGGCGACCAGCGGGCCCATGTCCTCGTCCGGCACCACGCGCTTGCGCTCGTTGAAGCGGCTGACCGAACGGCCATAGCCCAGCGACACGTCCTGCAGCTCGCACTCGCCGCCCTGATCGCAGATCGGGCAGTCCAGCGGGTGGTTGATGAGCAGGAACTCCATCACCGAGCGCTGGAACTTCAGTGCCTTTTCGCTGCGGGTGGCGACCTTCATGCCATCCATCACCGGGGTGGCGCAGGCCGGCGCCGGCTTCGGCGACTTTTCCACGTCCACCAGGCACATGCGGCAGTTGGCGGCGATCGGCAGCTTCTCGTGGTAGCAGAAGCGCGGAATCGAAATGCCGGCCTTGTCGGCCGCCTGGATGATCATCGAACCCTTGGGCACGACCAGGGACTTGCCATCGATTTCGATGGTCACGTGATCCGGTGGCACGTTCGGGTTTACGGGTTGCGCGCTCATGCGGCGGCTGCCTCCACCTTCTTGCCGTCAACCATCGAATGACCGTTGACGATGTAGTACTCGAATTCGTCCCAGAACTGGCGCAGGAAGCCCTGAATGGGCCATGCAGCCGCTTCACCGAACGCACAGATGGTGTGGCCTTCGATCTGGCCGGCCACCGCCTTCAGCTGGTGCAGGTCTTCCATCGTGGCCTTGCCGGCGACGATGCGCTCCAGAACGCGGTGCATCCAGCCAGTGCCTTCACGACACGGGGTGCACTGGCCGCACGATTCCTTGTGGAAGAACTGGCTGATGCGGCAAGCGAACTTGACGCAGCAGACGCTGTCGTCGAGCACCACGATCGCACCCGAACCCAGGCCGGAGCCCAGCGCACGGATGGTGTCGTAGTCCATCGGCAGATCCTTCAGCTCGGCTGCGGTCAGCACCGGCATCGACACGCCGCCCGGGATCGCGCCCTTCAGGGTGCGGCCCGGACGCAGGCCACCGGCCATTTCCAGCAGGTCGTGGAACTTGGTGCCGAGCGGCACTTCGAAGTTGCCGCCGTTCTGCACGCAGCCGGACACCGAGAAGCACTTCGGGCCGCCGTTGGCGGTCAGGCTCAGGCCCTTGAACCACTCCGGACCGTTGCGGATGATCGCCGGCACCGAACCGTAGGTTTCGGTGTTGTTGATCGTCGACGGCTTGCCGTAGAGGCCGAAGTTGGCCGGGAACGGCGGCTTGTAGCGCGGCTGGCCCTTCTTGCCTTCCAGCGATTCCATCAGCGCGGTTTCTTCGCCGCAGATGTACGCGCCGGCGCCCAGCGCACCGTAGATGTCGATGTCCACGCCCGAGCCCATCACGTTCTTGCCCAGCCAGCCGTTTGCATAGGCATCGGCCAAGGCCTGTTCGAAGTGCTCGAACGGCTCGTGGTGGAACTCACCGCGCAGGTAGTTGTAACCCACGGTCGAACCGGTGGCGTAGCAGGCGATCGCCATGCCTTCCACCACCGAATGCGGGTTGTAGCGCAGGATGTCGCGGTCCTTGCAGGTGCCCGGCTCGGATTCGTCCGAGTTGCAGAGGATGTACTTCTGCATGTTGCCCTTGGGCATGAAGGACCACTTCAGGCCGGTCGGGAAGCCCGCGCCACCGCGGCCGCGCAGGCCCGAGGCCTTGACCATCTCGATGACCTGCTCCGGCGGGATCTTCTCTTCGAGGATCTTGCGCAGGGCGGCGTAGCCACCGGTCTTCAGGTAGCTTTCGTACGACCACGGGGTGTCGTAATGCAGGGTGGTGTAGACCACCTGGTGCGGCAGCGGCGCGGGGCCGACCGGACCCTTGGATTCGTGGTGATGTGCCATGCCCTTACTCCAGCCCGTCCAGCAGCTCGTCGACCTTTTCCAGGGTCAGACGCTCATGGTAGTGACCGTTGATGACCATCATCGGCGCGCCACCGCAGCCGGCCAGGCACTCTTCCTCGCGCTTGAGGTAGACGCGGCCGTCCGGGGTCGATTCACCGTGCTTGATGCCCAGCTTCTTCTCGCAATGGCGCACGATGTCCTCGGCGCCATTGAGCCAGCAGCTGATGTTGGTGCAGATGGCCACGTTGTTGCGGCCCACCTTCTCGGTCTCGAACATCGAGTAGAAGCTGGCGACCTCGTAGGCCCATACCGGCGGCAGGTCGAGGTACTTGGCCACGCCGGCGATCAGTTCGTCGGTCAGCCAGCCCTCGTTCTGCTCCTGGGCCGCATGCAGGCCCTGCAGCACGGCAGAGCGCTTGCGGTCCGGCGGGAACTTGGACAGCCAGTGATCGATGTGAGCGCGGGTCTTGTCGCTCAGCACCACCATCGGGTCGACGTCGCGCGCCGCCTCGAAATTACCTGTCGCCTTCATCGGCCGACCTCAGCGAAATGCATAACGTGAAATTCCAGAAACTGCGGCGCCGGCTTGCGCCGGCTGCCTGCAGCGGGCGTTGGCGTGGCGGACGGCATTACCGGTCAACCTCGCCGAACACCAGGTCGTAGGTACCGATCATCGCCACCACGTCGGCCAGCATGTGGCCGCGCACGATCGAATCGATCGAGGACAGGTGGGCGAAGCCCGGTGCGCGCAGGTGCACGCGGAACGGCTTGTTGGCGCCATCGGAGACCAGGTAGCAGCCGAACTCGCCCTTCGGCGCTTCCACTGCCGCGTAGGTTTCGCCGGCCGGCACGCAATAGCCTTCGCTGAACAGCTTGAAGTGGTGGATCAGCGCTTCCATGTCGTCCTTCATGTCCTCGCGCTTGGGCGGAGCGACCTTGAAGTTCTTGACCATGACCGGGCCCGGGTTGGCCTTCAGCCACGCCACACACTGCTTGATGATGCGGTTGGACTCGCGCATTTCGGCAACGCGGACCAGGTAGCGGTCGTAGCAGTCGCCTTCCTTGCCCAGCGGGATGTCGAAATCGACGGCATCGTACTTGGCATACGGACGCTTCTTGCGCAGGTCCCAGGCGATGCCCGAGCCACGCAGCATCACGCCGGTCATGCCCCATTGGTGGGCCAGTTCCGGAGTGACCACGCCGATGCCGACGGTACGCTGCTTCCAGATACGGTTGTCGGTCAGCAGGGTTTCGTACTCGTCGACGCGACCCGGGAATTCGTTGGTGAAGTTCTCCAGGAAGTCCAGCAGCGAGCCTTCACGCGAAGCATTGAGCTGCTTCAGCGCCTTGCCCTTGTGCCAACGCGATTCCTTGTACTTCGGCATGTGGTCCGGCAGGTCGCGGTAGACGCCGCCCGGACGGTAGTACGCCGCGTGCATGCGCGCGCCGGAGACCGCTTCATAGCAGTCCATCAGCTCTTCGCGCTCGCGGAAGGCGTACAGCATCACCGCCATCGCACCCAGGTCGAGCGCGTTGGAGCCCAGCCACATCAGGTGGTTGAGGATGCGGGTGATTTCGTCGTACATGGTGCGGATGTACTGCGCACGCTCCGGCGCTTCGATGCCCATCAGGGTCTCGATCGCGCGCACGTAGGCGTGCTCGTTGCACATCATCGACACGTAATCCAGGCGATCCATGTAGCCGATCGACTGGTTGAACGGCTTGGACTCGGCCAGCTTCTCGGTACCACGGTGCAGCAGACCCACGTGCGGGTCGGCGCGCATGATGGTTTCGCCGTCCATTTCCAGGATCAGGCGCAGCACACCGTGAGCGGCCGGATGCTGCGGGCCGAAGTTCATGGTGTAGTTGCGGATTTCCTGCCGGCTCTCGGCGGCGTTGCTGGCGAACGCTTCGCCGGCCTGGTGTACGTGGCTCACTTCACTGCCTCCTGCGCGCGCTCACCTTCTGCGGTCTGCAGACGGGCGTCGTCGCGGATCACGCGCGGCACGCCGACGCGCGGCTCCACCGAGGTGACCGGTTCGTAGATCACGCGCTTCTTTTCTTCGTCGTAGCGGACTTCGACATTGCCGATCAGCGGGAAGTCCTTGCGGAACGGATGGCCGACGAAACCGTAGTCGGTCAGGATCCGGCGCAGGTCCGGGTGGCCTTCGAAGATCACGCCGTACAGGTCGAACGCTTCGCGCTCGAACCAGTTCAGGCCCGGCCAGATGCCGGTCAGCGAGGACACCACCGGCAGCGCTTCGTCAGGGGCGAAGCAGCGCAGGTGCATCATCAGGTTGTGCTGGTACGAACGCAGCTGGGCGACCACGGCGAAACGCTGGGTCGGCATGTGCTGCGGGCGGGCACCGTCGGCACCGTTTTCCTCGGTGGGGAACTCGCCCCACGCGAAGCGGCCCTGGGCCTTGCCTTCGACGCCACGGCTGAAGCCCTGCGAGGACACGTCGGCGGTGTCCCATTCGTCGGAGCCATAACCGAGGTAGTCGACGCCGCAGAGATCCACGGCCTGCTCGAAACCAAACTCGTCACGCAGCGCCAGGGCGGTGGCGTGCCACTCGGCGGCAGGCACTTCCAGCGTCACTTCGCCGCGGGGTTCGACCACGATGACCTTCGCACCAGCGAAACGTGCGGAGAGTCGGTCGATGAAGGATGCTTGCTCTGCCATGGGGGCTTGGCGCGCTCTTGTCAGGTGAAGGGGTCAGCGGGCGATGGTCTGTGTACGCCAGATCTTCTTCTGCAGCTGCAGGATCCCGTACACCAGCGCCTCGGCGGTCGGCGGGCAGCCCGGGACGTAGACGTCCACCGGCACCACGCGATCACAGCCGCGCACCACAGAATAGGAGTAGTGGTAATAGCCGCCACCGTTGGCGCAGCTACCCATCGAGATGACCCACTTCGGGTCCGGCATCTGGTCGTAGACCTTGCGCAGCGCCGGGGCCATCTTGTTGACCAGGGTACCGGCCACGATCATCACGTCGGACTGACGCGGCGACGGGCGGAACACCACGCCGTAGCGGTCAAGGTCCAGGCGCGCGGCGCCGGCGTGCATCATCTCGACCGCGCAGCAGGCCAGACCGAAGGTCATCGGCCACATCGAGCCGGTGCGTGCCCAGTTCAGCAGTGCATCGACGCTGGTGGTGACGAAGCCCTTTTCCAGCAGCGGGTTGTCGCCTTCCGGCCGCAGGATGTCATCAACCCGGCCTTCCGGCGTGGGGTTGTTCATGAGGCCATCGAGAGTCTGAATCACTCCCATTCCAGCGCTCCCTTCTTCCAGACGTAAATGAAACCGAGGAACAGCATGCCGACGAACAGGCCCATGGTGATGAGCGAACGGGCACCCAGCTCCATGAAGACCTGGGTCCACGGCACGATGAAGATGATTTCCAGGTCGAAGACGATGAACTGGATCGCGATCAGGTAGTAGCGCACGTCGAACTTCATGCGCGCGTCTTCGAAGGCCTCGAAGCCGCACTCGTACGGCGACAGCTTTTCCAGATCGGGGCGGCGGGGACCGAGGAATCGGCCAACCAGCATCAGCGTAATGCCGATACCGGTGGCAACGATCAGAAACAGCAGAGACGGCAAATATTCGGCCAGCACAGCGATTCTCTCTTGCCTCTGCCGCTGCGCCTGCAGGCGCTTTGGCATGGGGGAGTGGACGGGAATCTGCCTGGCGCCTTGCGCGCCAGACGAACCCGCTTTACTTACAAATGGTGCCCAAGAGGGGACTCGAACCCCTACGACTTGCGTCGCTACCACCTCAAGGTAGTGCGTCTACCAATTCCGCCACCTGGGCAAACGATCACATCAGACTATCTTCCCGATGCGCCGCGTATTGTAACCGGCTTCAGTCTTTCTGGGAGCCTTCCGAAGGCTTTTCTTCACCAGAAACCGAAGATTCCGCCTTAGCCGGCACATTCGCGGCCGGAACCGGGGCTGCCGGGACCGCATCGGCCTTCGGAACGGCCGGCAGTTCGCCCGCCGGAGCCGCCGGAGCGACTGCCGCCGGGGCGGACATCAGACCCAGATCCTGGTCGGCCGCCGGACGGGTGCCGTGACCGGCATACCAGGCCATGAAGAGACTGATGCCGAAGAACACGACAGCCAGCCACTTGGTCGACTTGGACAGGAAGTTCGAGGCGCCACGCGCACCGAACACCGTGCCCGAGGCACCGGCACCAAAGCCCGAACCCGCCGCCGCACCCGAGCCACGCTGCATCAGGATCAGCGCGATCATGGCCACAGCGACCAGCACGTAGACGACATTGAGGATCAACATCAGCATTGGAAACCGCCCTCGGACAAAACTTCTAGGATTAGTTCGCGGCCGCCGCCCGTGCGATGGCCAGGAAGTCCGCGGCCACCAGGGAGGCGCCGCCGACCAGCCCACCATCGACATCCGGCTGCGCGAACAGTTCCCCGGCATTGTCGGGCTTCACGCTACCGCCGTAAACAATGGGCAGTGAATCAGCGATTCTAGCATCGATACGCGCGACTTCGCCACGGATGAACGCGTGCACCTGCTGTGCCTGCTCCTTGGTCGCGGTACGGCCGGTACCGATGGCCCAGACCGGCTCGTAGGCGACCACGGCCTTGGCGAAACCGGCCGCGCCGACCAGCTCCAGCACCGGCGCCAGCTGGCTGGCGATGACCGCTTCGGTCTGCCCGGCCTCGCGCTGTTCCAGGGTCTCGCCCACGCACAGCACCGGCACCAGGCCGGCATGCTGGGCGGCGGCGAACTTGCGCGCGACCAGCTCGCTGCTTTCATGGTGGTACTGGCGGCGCTCGGAATGGCCGACCAGGCCATAGCGGGCGCCGACCTCGACCAGCATGGCCGCACAGACCTCGCCGGTGTAGGCCCCCTTCTCGTTGCTGCTTACGTCCTGTGCGCCGAAGGCCAGGCCGGTCTCACCGAAGTCCTCGACCAGCTCGCCCAGGTACGGCAGCGGCGGCAGGATCACCACGTCCACCCCCTCCAGCGGCAGCCCGGCGGCGACCTGCCCCAGCAGTTCATTGGCGAATTGACGGCTGCCATGCAGCTTCCAGTTTCCGGCGACGATCTTGCGGCGCATGAGCGGGTGGCTCCTGTGTGAAGTCAGCCGCCCATGATACCTGCTACGGGAAAAACCCGTTTCCTTGTAAGCGGTTACATGGATTTTCAGCCAACGGCACAGCCCCTCGTGGCGGGGTGGGGTTGGTTGGTCGCAGAGAGCCCGGCTGGGTTTTGGGGGACTGGCCGGGCGGGTGAGGATGGCGGGGGACGCCGTAAACCCGTCCCTGGGGGCTTGGCCGCGGCATCCATGCCGCGGACTGATCTGGCCCCCCGCCATCCCCACCCGCCCGGCCTCTGACACATTCCGGCGGTTCCGGCCGCCACGGAAAGAAAAAAGAAGATCAAAAGCAAAAGCGGCATTCCAGGTAACCCCTGCCCCGCTTCGATCTAACAGATCTTATCCACGCATGGCGTGGATCTACCGTGTCGCCCAAGGTCGACACCTACCGGAAATCGCGATTTACCCGCCGTCACCGGGAAACTGCCGGAGGTGGGGCGGCGTGGGCTGGCAGGACCGTTGGCGCCATGGATGGCGCCATCGAGCCCCCAGGGACGGGTTCACGGCGTGTCCTGCCAACCCACACCGCCCCGCCCAACCAGTAGAAACCCAGAGCCGCTTTGGCTTTGGCTTCGGCCTCTGCGGGTGCAGGGCGCAGCCCTGCAAAGAGAAAGGCCGCCTTTCGGCGGCCTTCACTTCTCATTACTTCAGCTTGATCTCACGCAGGCGTTCCTCGAGGAAGCCGTGGGCGGTGATCGGCTCCGGGTACCGGCTCGGGTTCTCCGGGGTGATGCACGACGGCAGCACATCGATCAGGAAGTCCGGGTTCGGGTGCAGGAAGAACGGCACCGAGTAGCGCGGCTGGCGGGCCAGGTCACCCGGGGGGTTGACCACGCGGTGGATCGTCGACGGATACACGTGGTTGGTCAGGCGCTGCAGCATGTCGCCGATGTTGACCACGATCGTGTCCGCATCTGACGTAAACGGCACCCACTCACCTTCATGCGACTGCACTTCCAGGCCAGCGGCACTGGCGCCGACCAGCAGGGTGATGAAGTTGATGTCGCCATGGGCACCGGCACGCACGTTCGGGATGTCGTCGGTGGTGATCGGCGGGTAGTGGATCGGGCGCAGGATCGAGTTGCCGAAGTTGGTCTTGTCGGCGAAGAAATCCTGCGGCAGGCCGATGTGCAGGGCCAGCGCCGACAGCACGCGCGAACCCAGGTTGTCCAGCGCCTGGTACAGGCCGTAACCGCGCTCACGGAAGCCCTCGACCTCGGTCGGCCACAGGTTCGGCGCCATCACGTCGCGGTACTTGGAGTCATCAGCGATTTCACGGCCGATGTGCCAGAACTCCTTCAGGTCGAAATGCTTGGAGCCCTTGGCGGTTTCCACCCCGAACGGGGTGTAGCCGCGGGCGCCGCCGCTGCCGGCCACGTGGTACTTGCGCTTGACCTCTTCCGGCAGGGCGAAGAAGGCCTTGAAGGCATCGTAGGCCGCGTCGATGTCGGCCTGCGGGATGCCATGGTTGCGGATGCCCGCGAATCCCCATTGGCGGTAGGCCGCGCCCAGCTCGGCCACGAAGGCCTCGCGGTCGCTGTCGAAACGGGTGATGTCGAGGGTGGGGATCTGGCTCACAGCGGTTCCTGGCTTGTCGTTGGGTCTGGGGGGCCAGCGCATTCATGGCCCGCCTGAACATTGTGACAGATCGCCCGGCGAACGCGACTCGATACAAGGAAACAAACCGATACAATGCGCGACCCGCGCACATTTAACGAATCCTTACGTTGCTGGCGCGCCGTCCTTCCGCGCCATCTCACCCCGCCTGCACCATGCCCATAGCTCCAGACCCCATCGCCACCTCCCCCGCAGGCCCTGCCCGCCGCTGGCGCAGGCTCGCATGGTGGTCGCTGTTCGTCATGGGCAATGCATTTCTGGCGACGATGATCACCCTCGGCAACGTGCCGCTGCGTGACAACCCGGGCGGCAACCAGGGCCTGGCCTATCTGGCAGTCGCCCTGCCCGGCCACCTGCTCGCCTTCGGTGCACTGGCCGGTGTGCTGCCGCTGCTGCTGGGCCTGTGGCAGCGCAGTGCGCGCACGCTGAGCATCAGCGCAGTGTTGCTGCAGGGCCTGTGGCTCTGCCTGCTGCTGGTCGATGCCAAGGTCTTCACCCTCTATCGCTTCCACCTCAATGCCATGGTCGTGAACATGGTGTTCGGCGGCGCACTGCAGGACCAGGTCGCGCTGTCGTGGAAGACCTGGGCGCAGGTCGGCCTGCTGGTCACGGCGATCTTCACTGCCGAAGGCATCCTGGCCTGGGCCTGCTGGAAACTGCTGCCTGACGCGCCGCGCCGGCGCCGGGTGCTGCAGGCCTGGACGGCGGTCGTCCTGCTGATGGCCGGCGGCCAGGTGGCCACCGCCTACTACGACGCGCGCGGCGACCGTGACGTGATCGCCCAGTGGAACTACCTGCCCTGGGCACAGCCGATCACCGCCAAGAGCTTCATGCGCAAGCTGGGCGTGGTCAGCGAGCAGCAGGTCGGCCTGCCCGATCCGCGCCATGCGCAGCTGCTGTATCCGCTGCAGCCGCTGCGCTGCCAGAATCCGCACCGGCCGAATGTGCTGATGGTGGTGCTGGAATCACTGCGCCACGACGTCCTCACCCCGCAGATCATGCCGAATACCTCGGCACTGGCGCAGTCCGCGCACGTCTTCGACCGCCACTTCAGCACCGGCAATGCCACCCGCTATGGCCTGTTCGGCCTGCTCTACGGCCTCCCGGGCGGCTACTGGCCAAGCATGCTCGACGAACAGCGCGGCTCGCAGCTGTTCAAGGTGCTGGGCCAGCAGGGTTACGACCTGCATCTGTACGGCAGTGCACCGATGTACAGCCCCGAATTCGACCGCACTGCGTTCGCGGACGTCCGCGAGCAGTTGCACCAGGGGCCTTCCCAGCTGGGCTCTGAAGGACGCGACCGCAGCATCGTCGACGCGCTGCGGAAGGACATCCTGACCAGCCAGGCCGCGCACAGGCCGTGGTTCGGCTTCGTCTTCCTCGATTCCACCCATGCGCCCTACCACATGCCCCCGGGCTACCCGCCGCTGGCGACGCCAATGGCCAGTGAAATCGACTTCCTGAAGTTCGGCCCGGACCACGACCCAACCCCCGAACTGAACAGGTATCGGACCGCCGTGCACTACGCCGACAGCCTGGTCGGCACGCTGCTGGACGACCTGCGCGCGCAGGGCCTGGACCAGGACACGATCGTGCTGGTCACCGGCGACCATGCCGAGGAATTCAACGACCTCAAGCTGAACTACTGGGGTCACAACGGCAACTTCTCCGACTACCAGCTGCAGGTGCCGTTCGTGCTGCACTGGCCTGGCAAGGGCAATGCCCATGAAACGCGCGTCAGTTCGCACGAGGACTGGGTGCCTACCCTGATGCGCCACGCGCTGGGCTGCGAGAACGCGCTGACCGATTTCAGTACCGGCCAGGACCTGCTGGCCGAACCCGCGGGCGAGCGCGCGCTTGTGGTGGAAAGCTGGTCGCAACGCGCCGTCCGCCACGGCAACGCCATCTACGTGTTCGACAAGTTCGGCAATGCGACCTCGCTGGACCTGCACTATCGCCCACTGCCGCAGCAGGCCCCGGATGCCGCTGCCGTCCGTACCGCATGGGAAGCGCTGACCCGCTTCCGCAACCGCTGACCACAGAGGATGGTTTCCATGAAACGCGCACTGCGCATCCTGCACACCGAAGCCGCCAGGGGCATGGGTGGCCAGGAGATCTACATCTTCCGCCACATGCAGGTGATGCGTGCGCGTGGCCACGAGGTATCGCTGCTGTGCCAGCCCGATGCGCGCCTGGCCCAATTGGCACGTGATGATGGTTTCACCGTACACACCCTGCGCATGGGGGGCATGGCCCGGTTGCTGCGCGGCATCTGGTCGGTATCGCGCCTGGTGCGCCGCGAGCGCTACGACGTGGTCAACACCACCAGCCGCCGTGACGCGCTGATCGCGGCCGCCGGCGCACGCCTGGGCGGTACGCCGCTGGTGGTGCGCTCACGCCACCTGATGAGCCCGGTCAACTCGCTGCTCACCTATACCGGTCTGCCGCACCGGATCATCACCGTCAGCGACTTCGTCAAGCGACTGCTGGTCGACCGTGGCATCGCTGCGGATCGCATCGGGATCGTGCCGCCCATGGCAACGCCGCCACGCTGGGACGCCGCCGCGCAGGGCGATCCCTGGACAAGACTGCAGGACACCCGTGCGCAGGTGCGTGCCGAACTCGGCTTCGCCGAGCGCGATATCGTGGTTGGCTGCGTGGCCGTGCTGCGCGAACCCAAGGGCCATGCCGAACTGCTGCATGCCATTGCGCCATTGTGCAAGGCCAACCCCGACCTGCACCTGGCCGTGGTTGGCGACGGCGAGCCGGTGATGGGCCGCCTCCAGGCCCTGCGCAGCGAACTCGGCCTGGAGCAGCAGGTGCATCTGCTCGGCTTCCGCAGCGATGCCCACCGGCTGATGGCCGGTTTCGACATCTTCGCCCTGGCCACCCACAAGGAAGCTTCGGGCACGGTCTTCCTCGAAGCCGCGCAGGCGGCGCTGCCAATTGTCTCGCACCGCGTTGGCGGCGTGCCTGAAATGCTGGTGGAAGGCAGCAATGCCATCCTCACCCGGCTGGGCGATGACGCCGCCCTCACCGGCGCGTTGCGCCTGCTGGTGGACGATCCGGAACGTCGGCGGCAGATGGGCCGTGCCGGTTGGGACTGGATCCGCAGCACCCCGCGGTTCAGCGCGGCCGGTCATGGCGAGGCCACCGAAAATTATTACCTCCAATGGTTGAAGGAGCTGGGTCATGGCTAATGCCAGAACCGTACCGGTGCTGATGCACCACCATGTCAGCAACTCTCCGGGCATGATCACCGTCTCCCCTGAGAACTTCGAGAGCCAGATCGCCTGGCTCGCACGTACCGGCTGGACATCGCTGACGCTGGACCAGTACGCCGACTTCCTTGCCGGCAAGCCGGTACCGCGCAAATCGATCGTGATCACGTTCGATGACGGTTACCTGGACAACTGGGTCTACGCCCATCCGATCCTGCAGAAGTACGGCATGCATGCGGTGGTGTTCGTGGTTACCGGTTGGATGCACGAAGGCCCGATGCGCCCGCACGCCGGCATCGAAGGCGCCGAGCTGCCGGTTACGCCGGAGCACCGTGCCTGCGAAGACCTGATCTACAAGCAGGGCCGCAGCGACGAAGTGATGATGCGCTGGAGCGAAGCACGCGCGGCGATCGAAGCCGGCACCTTCGAGGTCCACTGCCATACCCACAGCCACACCCGTTGGCTGAAGCGTGACGACCTGGACCGTGCACAGCGCCGGGAAGGCATCAGCGGCGACCTGGCGATGGCCAGGCAGACGCTGCTGGAGAAGCTCGGCGAAGTCTCCGACACCCTGTGCTGGCCCTATGGCGACTTCGACGATGACTACATCGAAGTAGCGCGCGAACAGGGCTTCCGCTACCTGCATACCACCCATCCGTTCGGCCGCAACGTAGTCGGTGGGGATCCGGAACGCATCTACCGCTTCGCGATCCGCAACCGCCCAGCCAGCTGGCTGCGCAAACGCATCGCGTGGAGCTACAACCCGCTGATCGCACCGATCTTCAACGGCTTCAAGGCCCGGCAGAAGAAGATGGTGCCGGGCCCGTAAACGGCGCGAAGGCGCCCACCCCCGCGATTGGCAGTACCCGATTCTTGAATGGATTCCAAGGAACAGTGAAGGCAATGAACGTACTGGTGACCGGCGGCGCTGGCTATATCGGCTCGCATGCATGCGTCGAGCTGCAGCAGCAGGGGCACGACGTGGTCATCGTGGATTCGCTGTGCAACAGCGACGCCGGTGTCGTCGAGCGCATTGGACGGATCACCGGGACCGCACCGGTGTTCGTGCAGGCTGACATCCGTGATCGACCGCGCATGGCCGCCCTGATGCAGCAGCATGCGATCGATGCGGTGCTGCACTTCGCGGCGCTCAAATCCGTGGGCGAATCGCAGAAGGTGCCCCTGCAGTACTTCGACAGCAACATCAACGGCACGATTGCGCTGCTCGGTGCGATGCAGGATGCCGGCGTGACGCTGCTGGTCTTCAGCTCTTCCGCCACCGTGTACGGCAACCAGGAACACTGCCCGGTTGCCGAGTCTGCTTCAACCTGTGCAATGACGCCCTACGGCCGCACCAAGCTGGTGGTGGAGCAGCTGCTTGCAGACCTGACCGCGACGGACCAGGGCCTGCACGTGGCGACGCTGCGCTACTTCAACCCGGTCGGTGCGCATGACACGGCATTGATCGGTGAGCTGCCGCACGGCACGCCGAGCAACCTGATGCCCTACATCGCGCAGGTTGCCGCAGGGCTGCTGCCGGAAGTCCAGGTCTTCGGTGATGACTACCCGACCCGTGACGGCACCGGCGTACGCGACTACATCCATGTGCAGGACGTTGCCAATGCCCATGTGCTGGCCCTGCAGTTCCTGCACGATCAGCGGCGCAGCATCACGCTCAACCTCGGCACCGGCCAGGGCCACAGCGTGCTGGAACTGATCCAGGCCTTCGAGCACACCACCGGGATACGGATCCCGTTCCGCATCGTCCCGCGCCGCAATGGCGACATCGCGGTCAGCTTTGCCGACGCCTCGCTGGCGCTGCGCGAGCTGGGCTGGAAGGCCCGTCACACGCTGGCCGACATGTGTCGTGACACATGGAAGTGGCAGCGGGAAATGCCGACCCAAGCGCCACCAACACGCCCGTGAACGAAACACCGCACCTGCCTGTGCCATGACGCAGGCAGGTTCTGTCGGTCAGAAGAATCGCCCGTAGACGACCTGCACGATCTCGCCGTTTCCCGTGTTGATCAGCAGCGCATCGGGCCCATAGCGCACCCATTCAAAGCCCATCGGCGGCATGTCCAGGCCGAACAGCCAGAAGTCGTTGAGGATATAGTCGCCGACCCAGTAGGGGCGCGGCAGGATCTGACCGTAATGCCAACGCTGGTAGGCGTAGCCGACCGGCGGATGGTACGGGCCGATGCGGAAGGCATGGTCGGCGCGGAAGTTGTGCCGGTAGTCTTCGCGGAACGCCGGGCGTGCATTGCCCAGCTCTCGTGGCCGTTCCATCCGCGTGTAGCCCCACGGCGCCCGCAGGGGCTCTTCGCGTGGCGCGGACATGTGCGGCCCTCCTTCGGGCCGGCGTTCGGCGCTGGCAGTGGAGACACCGCCCAGCAGCGGCAGCACCAGCAGCGCCCCTGCCAGCAGGCGGCGGCCGTAGCGCAGTGAGGTGTTCATGGTCATGGTCCTTGCAACGAAGGAAGAAGGATGGAGCGTGGTCCGCTCCGACCGGGTCCCCACCTGCGCATGGCGTGCGTCGATGCAGGGATCCTGATGCCGGGGATACGCCGCACATCGTTCAAAGCGCGTCACAAAGCGCACAGCAGCAGCTGAACGTGATCGCAGGTCGCGATCGGTTCAGCCAGTGGCGCTTGAAAGCGACATGGCCGCAGAAGCGGCCATGTCGGGGTGCCAGGTTGTACCGTCGCCGGGCTCAGGCCGCGGCGTCGCGCACCGCGGCGGACAGGCGGTCCAGCGTCTCCTGCATCAGCGTTGCGTCATCGGCCTCGACCGTAACCCGCACTACAGGCTCGGTACCGGACGGGCGCAGGAACGCACGACCACGACCCGCCACCGATTGCTGCGCGACGGCCAGCGCGGCCTGCACGCTGTCGGCCTGCACCGTGGCCTTGGCCGAGACATTGCCCAGCCGCACGTTGACGGTCTTCTGCGGCACCCGCACCAGGCCCTTCAGTGCCTGGCGCAGGGTCTGCCCACTGTTGCGCAGCGCCACCAGCACCTGCAGGGCGCTGACAATGCCATCGCCGGTGGTGGCCCGGTCCAGGCACAGCAGATGGCCTGAAGCTTCACCACCGAGCACACCACCGCCTTCGACCAATGCCTGGTGCACGTAGCGGTCACCGACATTGCTGCGCACGAACGGAATCTGCAGGTCGGCAAATGCCTTCTCAACGCCGTAGTTGCTCATCAGCGTGCCGACCACCGGGCCGCGCAGGCGGCCTTCGTCCTTCCATGCGCGGGCCAGGATGTACAGCAGATCGTCACCATCGACCGGGTTGCCCTGATCGTCTGCCATCAGCACACGGTCGCCATCACCATCGAAGGCGATGCCGAGATCGGCGCGGGTCTCGCGGACCTTGGCCGCCAGGTTGTCGATATGGGTGGAGCCCACACCGGCGTTGATGTTGACGCCATTGGGCTCGGCCCCGATGCCGATCACTTCGGCACCCAGTTCGCGGAACAGCAACGGTGCGATCTGGTAGGTGGCGCCGTGCGCGCAATCCAGTACCAGGCGCACGCCACGCAGGTCGAACGCGCGCGGCACGCTGGCCTTGCAGAACTCGATGTAGCGCCCAACCGCTTCGCGCGCGCGCGATGCCTTGCCCAGCTTCTCCGATTCAGCGGTGGTGAACGGAATGTCCAACGCCGCTTCCAGGGCCAGCTCGGTGGCATCGTCGAGCTTCTCGCCCTGGGCGGAGAAGAACTTGATGCCGTTGTCGTAATGCGGGTTGTGCGAGGCACTGATGACGATGCCGGCATCCACGCCCAGCGTGCGAGTCAGGAACGCCACCGCCGGGGTCGGCATCGGTCCCAGCAGCTGCACGTCGGCACCGGCGGCGACCAGGCCGGCTTCCAGTGCGGCCTCGAACATGTAACCGGAAATGCGGGTGTCCTTGCCGATCACCACGATCGGCCGGCGCCCGTCCTGGCCGCGCTGGGCAACCAGGACACGGCCCAGGGCGTTGCCCAGGCGCAGCACGAAGTCGGCCGAAATCACGCCCTGGCCGACCCGTCCACGGATGCCATCAGTACCGAAGTACTTGCGGCCTCCCATCAAGCCACCTCCGGCGCCGGCTGACGGCCCAGCATCGCCAGCAGATCAGACAGGCGGTCGCGCATCTCGCGGCGGTCGCAGATCTGGTCGATGGCACCGTGCTCCAGCAGGAACTCCGAACGCTGGAAACCTTCCGGCAGCTTTTCGCGCACGGTCTGCTCGATCACGCGCGGGCCGGCGAAGCCGATCAGCGCCTGCGGTTCGGCGATGTTGATATCGCCCAGCATCGCGAACGAGGCCGACACGCCACCGGTGGTCGGGTGGGTCAGCACCGAGATATACGGCAGGCCGGCTTCACGCAGCTTGCCCAGCGCGGCCGAGGTCTTGGCCATCTGCATCAGCGAGAACAGGCCTTCCTGCATGCGCGCGCCGCCGCTCTGCGAGAAGCAGACGTAGGGCGCACCGATCTCGACCGCGGTTTCCGCGGCCAGCGCGAACCGCTCACCCACCACCGAGCCCATCGAGCCGCCCATGAAAGCGAAGTCGAACGACGAGGCGACCAGCGCACGGCCCTTGAGCAGGCCGCGCATGGCGATCAGCGCATCATATTCGCCGGTGTTCTTCTGCGCGATCTTGATGCGCTCGCTGTACTTCTTCTGGTCCTTGAACTTGAGCAGGTCGGTCGGACCCAGGCGCGCACCGATCTCGGTGGTGCTGTCCGCATCGAACAGGGCGGCCAGGCGTGCACGCGCGCGGATCGCCATGTGATGGCCGCACTTCGGGCAGACTTCCAGGTTTTCTTCCAGTTCCGGACGGTACAACGCGCTGCCGCAGTTGCTGCACTTTTCCCACAGGCCCTCGGGGACACTGCGCTTCTTGCTGGGGGTGTTGTCGGTGCGGATGCCGGACGGCATCAACTTGCTGAGCCAACTCATGCGGGAGGACACTTCCGTTCAGGGCGGCCCAGGGGCCGCAAAGGCGGACAGTCTAGCTCCGCTTTCCCTGCCCGTGCACCCCCTTGCCGGCCTGCGGGCCGCCGGAAAAAACCATGCTGGGACGTACGTTTAGCGCGGGGAAGTGCCAGCCGCTGCCCGGCAACCCTTATGTACAGACCGATGGGTAGTGCCGGCCGCTGGCCGGCAGCCCTGTGCGCAGGCGGGTATGGAGGATGCCGGCCAGCGGCCGGCAGTCCTGTTACGCGTCCAGCGCCTGCCGCAGCGGGGCCAGGAAGGTTCGAGCGCGCTGCGCGGCCTCTTCAGCCGAGTCCGCTTCGGCCAGCACCGCCACCAGCGCGCTGCCCACCACCACGCCGTCGGCCTGGCGGGCCATCGCCGCGGCGCTGTCGGCATCCTTGATGCCGAAGCCCGCCACCACCGGCACCGACGCACGCGCGCGCAACGCCTGCAGGCGGGCACTGGCGGCATCGCTGTCCAGGCGCTCGGACGCGCCGGTGACACCGGCAAAGCTGACGTAGTAGAGATAGCCACGGGCCAACGCCAGCAGCTTGTCGGCGCGCGCCTCGCTGGTGGTCGGCGACGCCAGCAGGACCAGCGCCAGGCCGGCTGCGTCGAACGCCTGCTGGGCCTCGCCCGCTTCTTCCGGCGGCAGGTCGACCAGCAGCACGCCGTCCACGCCGGCGTCCACGGCGGCCTTGGCGAAGGCCGCGTAGCCGTGGATCTCCACCGGGTTCAGGTAGCCCATCAGTACCACCGGGGTCTGCGCATCGCGCTCGCGGAACTGCGCCACGGCCTGCAGCACGTAGCGGCTGCCAGCACCGCGCGCCAGCGCGCGCTCGGAGCTGCGCTGGATGGTCGGGCCATCGGCCATCGGGTCGGAGAACGGCACGCCCAGTTCGATCACGTCGGCGCCGGCATCGACCAGTGCGTGCATGACCGGCACGGTGGCCTCCAGCGAGGGATCACCGGCAGTGATGAAGGGAATCAGCGCCTTGCGCTGCTGCTCGCGCAGGCGCTGGAAACAAGCATCGAGTCGGGATACAGACATCTCAGGCACATCCTTCAATCAGTTCAATCGCATCGCTGGTCCCCCAGTACATCCGGGTGACCTTCCCTTCAAACAGTTCCAGGCGGATGCCCAGGTCCGAACCCGGGTCCTGCCAGGTGAGGTACTCGCCCTGGTCACCGTCGTAGGAATGCGGGCTGGACACCGGCGGTTTCGGGAACTGGGCCATGGCCTGGGCACGGGTCATGCCGATGCGCAGGCCGAACGGTCCCGGCTGTTCAACCGGCAGTTCCGGCTCGTCGCCCGGCTTCAGATCAAAACGGACCACGCGGTCGTCGTCGGTCATCATCGACACGCCCGGCGGCAGCCCCTTGCCGTCGTAGTACTCGCAGTCGCCTTCGAAGAATTCCTTCGCGCCCTGCGCCTTCCAGGGACCCAGTGCCTTCAGGTCACTCATGTGCTGGCCAACCAGCACGTCACCAGCATGATCCAGCGCCACCGAAGCCACCGCGGGCGCATCATCGCCGCTCGTCCCTTCTTCGGAGGGGGCATCGACAATGGGCGTACGCGCCATCGGGTCGAGATCATCGTTGGCCGCCTGCTGCACAGGCTGCGTGTTGGCCTTGGCGGCCGGTGCCAGCACCGGCGGCTCCGGCGGCTGGCACGCGGCCAACCCCAGCGCCATCAGCAGCGCGCCACTGTTCCGCAGCAGCGCGCTCACAGCACCAGCCCTTCGCGGGCGGCGATGGTGTGCACGTCCTTGTCGCCACGGCCGGACAGATTGCAGAGGACGATCTGGTCACGCGGACGACCGCGCGCCAGCTTGATCGCCTGCGCCAGCGCATGGCTGGACTCCAGTGCCGGCAGGATGCCTTCGGTGTGCGCCAGCAGGTGGAAGGCCTGCAGCGCTTCTTCATCGGTGATGCCGAGGTAGCGCGCGCGGCCGGTATCGGCCAGGAACGCGTGCTCAGGGCCGACGCCCGGATAGTCCAGACCGGCCGACACCGAATGGGTCTCGATGATCTGGCCGTCGTCATCGCACAGCACATAGGTGCGGTTGCCATGCAGCACGCCCGGGCGACCGGCAGCGATCGAGGCGGCATGGCGCCCGGTGCTGATGCCATCACCTGCGGCTTCGGCGCCGACGATCTCGACCTGACGATCGTTGAGGAAGGCATGGAACAGGCCGATGGCGTTGCTGCCGCCGCCGACGCAGGCGGTGATCGCATCCGGCAGGCGCCCGTACTCGGCCAGCATCTGCTCACGCGCTTCGCGGCCGACGATGGCATTGAAGTCACGAACCATGCGCGGGTACGGATCCGGTCCAGCCACGGTGCCGATGATGTAGAAGGTGTCCTGCACGTTGGTCACCCAGTCGCGCATCGCTTCGTTGAGCGCGTCCTTCAGGGTGGCCGAGCCGGAAGTGACCGGTACCACCGTCGCGCCCAGCAGCTTCATGCGGTAGACGTTGATCTTCTGCCGCTCGATGTCGGTGGCACCCATGTACACCACGCATTCCAGGCCCAGGCGCGCAGCAACCGTGGCACTGGCCACGCCATGCTGGCCTGCACCGGTCTCGGCGATGATGCGCTTCTTGCCCATGCGCGCGGCCAGCAGTGCCTGGCCGATGGTGTTGTTGATCTTGTGCGCGCCGGTGTGGTTCAGGTCCTCGCGCTTGAGCAGGATCTGCGCGCCGCCGACGTGATCGCTCAGGCGCTGGGCGTGATAGATCGGGCTCGGCCGGCCCACGTAATGCGCCAGGTCGCGGTCATAGGCCGCCTGGAATTCGGGGTCCTGGCGGGCCTGGTCATAGGCCTGGGCCAGTTCCTGCAGCGGGCCGACCAGGGTTTCGGCAACGAAACTGCCGCCGTAGCGGCCGAAGTGGCCCTGGGCATCCGGGAAAGCGTGGTAGTCGGCAATGGGGGAGGCAGACATGGATACGACCGGTGGTTCAGACAGGTGGATACTCTAGCGCACGGGTCGTGACCGGAAAATGGATATTATCTGGCGCATATCGTCAGGAAATCTCACATGAGCCGTTCCCTGCTTCCGCCGCTCAATGCACTGCGCGCGTTCGAGACCACTGCCCGCCTTGGCGGCGTGGGCCGCGCCGCACAGGATCTGCACGTCACCCATGGCGCGGTCAGCCGGCAACTGAAGCTGCTGGAAGATCATCTGGGCCTGGCGCTATTCCAGCGTGCCGGTCGCGGGCTGCGCCTGACCGCTGCGGGTACGCGCCTGCAGGCAGCGTGCAGCGAAGCCTTCGGCGGCATCGAAGACTGCGTGCGAGAACTGCGGCGGCCGGCGGCAGCCCCGGCGCTGGTACTGGGTTGCAGCGGCAGCGTGCTGGCGCGCTGGATGATCCCGCGCCTGCCTGCGCTGCAGGCCGCCCTGCCCGGCGTGCGCCTGCAATGGTCGGCGCTGGATGGCAGTTTCACCGAAGCGCAGGCAGCACTGGATGCGGTGCTGCTGCTGGCGCAGGGGCCCTGGCCCCGGGGCTGGCAGGTGCGTGAGCTGGCGCCGGAACGGGTCGGCGTGGTGGTGGCCCCCTCGCATCCGGCCGCGCAGCGCCTGCGGCATGTACCGCCCTCGGCGCTGCTGCAGGAGACGCTGCTGCACACCAGCTCACGGCCACAGGCGTGGCCGGCGTGGGCGCAAGCGCACGACCTGGACGTGTCGAAGCTGCAGCTGGGCATCGCCTTTGAGCACCTGTACTACTTGTTGGAAGCCGCAGTGGCCGGGCTGGGCCCGGCGATCGCGCCAGAGCCGCTGGTGGCCGAGGACCTGGCGGCAGGCCGTCTGGTCGCGCCCTGGGGATTTGCCGCCACGGGTGGCTTCTGGGTACTGGCTTGGCCGGACGGCCCGGCCAACGCGCGCGTGGAAGCACTGGCGGACTGGGCGAGCCAACAACTCCGCTGACAACAAAAAGGGGACGGAGGGGATTAAGTCGCAAGTGGCACAAACGACTTAATCCCCTCCGTCCCCTTTTTTCAGCTGGCGGTTGGAGTGGCCAGGCGCTGCTGCAGGTCTTCGCGCAGGCGCGACAGCTCGACTTCGGCCTGCTGCCGCTGCTGCATGCCTTCGCGATGGATGCTGCGCACTTCCTCGACCGTGGCGATCAACTGGTCGTGCACGTGGCGCAGCGTGGCCACGTCGATCACGCCGCGCTGGTTGCTGCGCGCGGTATCCACCGAGGCCTGGCGCAGCAGATCGGCATTGCGGCGCATCAGCTCGTTG
Source organism: Nocardiopsis yanglingensis (assembly GCF_045809185.1). NCBI lineage: Bacteria > Bacillati > Actinomycetota > Actinomycetes > Streptosporangiales > Nocardiopsidaceae > Nocardiopsis > Nocardiopsis yanglingensis. The sequence goes on from NZ_JBJNRH010000001.1 coordinate 626,966, forward strand.
GTGGCATCGTCGATGGCGGTGGACAACTCGACCGCGGCCTTCTGCTCACCCAGCGAAAGCTGGATGGCGAACTGGCGCTTCCATGACGGGATGGTGATCTCGCGCACCGTGTTGAACTTCTCGATCAGCTGCAGCGCGTTGGCCTGGATCAGGCGGATCATCGGCAGCGACTGGTCGGCGGCGTGCTGCATCAGCTGCAGGTCGGACACGCGCTTTTCGATCAGGCGGATCGCGTTGTCGACTTCGCTCTGGCGGATGCGCTGCTGCGGATCCTCACTGCCCTGCCCGGCCTGCTGCTCGGCCTGCAGTTCGGCCAGGCGCTGCTTGCCGGCGGCAGCATACAGGCCCAGCGCATGGCGTTCTTCGCGGACGATGTCATGCATGCGGTCGAACTCGCCCACGCGCTTGCCCATCAACTTCTGCTGCACACCGACATCGCCCAGCAGCTGCTCGATCTGCGCGTTGGTGTCGCTGAACTTCTGCACCAGCTCGCCCTTGGATACGCGCAGGCGGTCGATCAGGCCACCGATCACCGGCACCTTCGACCGCTGGGCGAAGCCGTCCAGCTTCAGGCTGCGCGCGATGCGCACCACTTCGCCCAGCTTCTCGCCACTGGCATCCAGGTCACGATTGCGCACCTGGTCGAGCAACTGGCTGGAGAACGCTGCGGTGCGCGTGGCCGCTTCGCGACCGAACACCTGCAGGTTGCCCGGCCGCAGGTCATCCAGCTCCAGACGGATCTCGGCGATGCGCGGCAGATCCTCGCGGACCAGGCCAAGCGCCTGCAATGCGCCTTCATCGAGCGGAGCGGCGGTGGTCGTGCCGGGCACAAGGGCACCGGGGGTCTGGCTGTCCTGGGTCATCGGGCAGTCTCCTTGCAGTTGGGTAAGCGGCAGCGGCGGCCGGCTCAAGGCAGTCTAGCCTGAGCCGCCGCGACCTCGTCATCGATCTGTGCGTGCAGCGTGGCGGCCTTCGCCGCCAGTGTGGCGCCGGCCGCGGCCTGGCCCGCGACGGCGGCCTGCCGCCAGGCCGGCAGCAGGACGTCATGGATACGCGCGAAGCGTTGCAGCAGCACGTTGTCCTGGTCCTGCAGCAGCTGCCACTGGCCGGCCTCGAGACGGCGCAGCATGGCCAGCCGGCGCAGATGATCGAGCCGTTGCGACAGCGCGGCCTGGCCGGCGATATCCAGCGACGCCAGCCGCGCCGCAGCCAGCCCGACCCAGTCGTCCAGCGCTGCGGCCGCCGCTGAATGCCCGGCGATGGCCATGGCCCGCCGCTGCAGGTGCTGCTGCAGGTGCAGGGCCTGCTCGCGCGCCTGCAGGGCCAGCACGCCCAGCTGCGACTGCAACGCACGCCCTTCCGCCTCGCGAGCGACATCGCGCCCCAGCAGGCGGCCCCACCAGCTCTCCTCCTGCCGGATCTGCGCCGGGTTGGCGGCCTGCAGGGCCAGCGCGATGCGTGCCAGTGCGGCCACCAGGCCTTCGCCCGCACCCGGCGGCAACGGTGTTTCGCGCCGCGCCAGTGCCTGCAGCAACGGCGCACCATAGTCGGCCAGCACGGCGACATCGGACGTGTCCGGCAAGCTCGGTGGCGGCAGTGGCGCCTGCGTGGTCACGGCAGCGGCGGCGGCTTCGGTGTCGTTGCCGGAATGTCCTCACTGTCGTCCGGCGGCAACGACTCGCCGTAGAAGTGGCGCATCAGGGCCTCATCCAGTGCGCGCTCCTCCGGCGTCGCGGCACGGCGCACGCGCGCGCGCTGCGCAACCACGGCACTCGGCCCGCCGCGCTCGACCTGCTGCCGTGCCCAGCCGGCGAACGCAGCCAGGGTCTGCGACACCTGTGCCTGCTGCGCCTGTGATGCCGCAAGCAGTTCCACCAGCGGCGCCAGGCCGGCCTGCAGATCTTCGGCCAGGACCATGGCCGGCACACTGGGTGCCGCCGCGACCGGCACCGACGCGGCGGGTGCAGGGCGTGTTTCGGAGAGTTGCTGCAGGGCCTCGAGCAAGGCCGGCCACGGCGCAGGGTCGGCGACGGCAGCGGGGGCCGTCTCCGGCGTCGGCGGTGGCAACTGCAACGCGCTGGCGATGTCTGCCAACTGCGCGACCACACGCCCGCCAACATCGCTGTCGTCAGCCCCCATGGCCTTGTTGCGCAGGAAGTCGCGCTTGATCTGTGCCCAGCGCTGCGCCTGCGTGTCATCCAGTACGCCGCGCAGTTCGGCCAGCTTCAGCAGATTCTCTTCGGCGCCGGTGGTGAGCAGCTGCGCCTCGCCCAGATAGTGGTCGGAGATCAACTGCTGCAGCTCGTCCTCGTTCATCACCGGCGAGATCTTCTCGGCCAGCTTGTTCATGTTGCGGTAGCTGCCCTGCAGCCGGAACGGCGGTTCGGTGCGGTAGCGGTCATCCTGCGCGGCACTGGCGATGTACTGCTGGTTGACCCGGTAGACCACGTCGCGCACGCGCAGCATGCGCTGCAGGGTGGCGGTGATCTCGTTGATCTCGGCACTGCTGTAGGCATGGCTGAGGCCATTGGTCGAGACCTCCTTGCCCATCGCACGCTCGACCAGCACGTACAGATCGGCCATGTCACGCGTGGCCAGCGGCGCCAGCACCGGGTTGGAGGTCAGGCTGTTCTCGATGTAGCTGAGCGTGAAAGCAGCCTCCATGCCACCGAGCACGTCGCCGAGGTTGTAGATGTCGGCACGGTTGGCCAGCATGTCCGGAATCTTGAACACCTCGCCGGACTCGGTATACGGGTTGCCGGCCATCACCACGCAGAACTTCTTGCCGCGTATGTCGTAGGTGCGGGTGCGGCCGCGCCACACGCCTTCGATGCGACGGGTGCCATCGCACAGCGAAATGAACTTCTGCAGGAACTCGGGATGGGTGTGCTGGATGTCGTCGACATACAGCATGGTGTTGTTGCCCATTTCCAGCGCCAGATTGAGCTTTTCCAGCTCCTGTCGCGAGGTCGCGTCGGGCGCCTGGGCCGGGTCCAGCGAGCGCACCTCGTGACCCAGCGCCGGGCCGTTGATCTTCATGAAGACCAGGCCCAGGCGGTGCGCCACGTATTCCATCAACGTGGTCTTGCCGTAGCCGGGCGGCGAAATCATCATCAGCAGGCCCATCAGGTCGCTGCGCTTGTTCTCGCCAACCGTGCCCATCTGCTTGGCCAGGTTGTCACCGATCACGCCCAGGTAGACATCGTTGATCAGCTTGTTGCGTACGAACGAGGACAGCGGCCGCGCCTTGAACTCGGAGAGACGCAGGGTCTCGCGCTCGCGGCCGATGATGCCCTGGCGCAATGCCTGATAGGCATGGAACGCCGGCACGAAGTGACGCAGGTGCTGCTGCAGGCGTGTCAGGAAATCATCCAGCGACATCACCAGCGTGCCATTGCCGATGCGCGCGTGCTCACCGAGCAGGCCGCTGACCTCTACCCGCAACGCGGCGTCGCTGGCACGGGTGCGCAGCTGGCGCTGCACCAGCAGCAGTGCCGCCGCTTCATCAACATAGCCGGCATGCATGGCGTACGCCGGCGTACCCGCAAGTGCACGCAGCCATTGCCCGGCCAGTCCCCAGCGCGTGGCCAGCGGATCCTGGCTGCGCTGCAGGGCGCGTTCGACCGCCTCGCGCTGCCCGGCCTGCTCCAGCTGCTGCGCCAATGCCTCCAGCAGTGCCACCGCATGACGGCTGCTGCTGAACACCGGCTCGCCGGTCGCCAGCTCTTCGCCCAGATAGGCGGCCGCGGCCTCTGCGGCATCGGCATCGAACGGCAACGCGTGAGATTGCGCGTAGGCCAACAGTGCCTCGGCCATCTCCGCACGCAGGGCCTGGCGTCCCTCGTCGGACCCGAACACTCGTGCCAGCGCCTCGGCACCTGCCTGCCGCGCCGGCCACTGCACCACTGCCTCACACCGCTGCTCGGCCGCCCAGAACAGCAGCGCCAGCGCACGCACCCGTGGTGCATGGCGCAGGCTGCCAGCGGCCTGCTGCAAGGGCAGCAACGCACGCAGGATCAGCGCAGCATCATGGTCATGGATGCCGCGCTCGTAGCCTTCGCGGTAGCGCGGTGCGGCGAATGCGCGCACGCGCTGGTCCAGTGCTTCCGGCGTGGCGACGTCGTGCTGCAGCGCGGCCAGGTCAAGGCCATCGCTCCCCTCCTGCGCGGCCATCAGCAGGCTGCCGGCCAGATACTCGCCGCGATACAGCGTGGGCGACTCCGAGTCCAGGGTGACCGGCCAGAACGGCTTCAGCGCATCCAGCTCCGGATCGTGCAGGGTCTCCAGGAAGTCGGTGCCGGTGAGATGGATCGCCAGCGTGTCACCACGCGGCAGCAGGGTCAGGTCCAGTGCCTGGGTGTTGACGCTGAAGCGGTGGCGCGGCCCCAGCCGCACCACGTTGCCGCCGGCTTCGTACAGATCGCTGCGGTCGCGCAGCTGGCGCACCGCCTGGTCACGCACACCCTTCAGCCGCGCCTCGATGTCGTCGGCCTTGACGTTGTCATGCAACGCGCGCAGGCGTTCGGCCAGCTCACGCAGCTTGAGGATCAGCGGATCGCCGGCGAAGAACGCGTTCAGCTCATCGGCGGTGGCGAAGCGTTCGGTGCGCTTGGCCAGGCCATCGAGGATGCGGCTGGCCGCGTCCAGCACCGAACGTGCCTTGCGCTGGCGGTCATCCAGCAGTGCCTGCTTGTGCGTCTCGAAGGCTTCAACCAGCTCTTCGCGCTTGCTCAGGATGTCGCCAAGGAACTGCTCGTGTTCGCCGAACTGGCTCTCCAGCTCCTCCAGCTGCACCAGCAGGCGCGACAGCTGCTCGTCGGCGCGTTCCGGATCGGTGGCCAGCGCCAGCGCGCTGGTGATCGACTGCGAGAACAGCGCGAACTGCGCGGCGAACTGCGCCACGGCCTCGGCCGAACCCAGCGACCGGCGACGCTGATCAGCACGCGCACGGGCCTGGTTGAGGCGCCCGTACAGCACCGAGATCGACTCGACCACGCGGGTGCGGGCAGTGGCATCGTCCACCTTCAGGCCGGCCATCAGCTCGGACAACATGTCCAGGTCGGCGGCCATGCCACGCAACCCTTCCAGCTGCTCGTCCAGCTGGCGGGCACTCTGTGCCTGCTGGGCCGCTTCATCCAGCGCCTGCAGGCGCGTGGTCAGTGGCGCCAGCGCAGCATCACCGGCGAGGAAGTCACCCGTGGCGGCGCCGACATGGTCCTGCGCCTCCACCAGCTCGGCCGCCATGGCCTCGATACGTGCGGTGTCGATGTAGCGCAGCTCGCGGATGGTCAACAGCCGTCCACGCAAGGCGGTGATCGCATTGAGCGCCTCGACGAAGGCCTGCACCTCGTTCCAGTTCTGTGGCTGCAGCCGTCCCAGCAACGCCTTGTGCGCGGCCTCGGCCTCGACCATCGCCTGCGCCGACTGCTGGCGGATCGACTGCACTTTCTCGTATTCGTCCAGCACCGATTCGCCGGTGGCGCTGATCTGCCGCAGCAGCGTCTCTGCACCATCGCAGGCCGCGTCACCCAGCCAGTGGTGGGCATCGAACAAGCGTCGTGTATCGGCCACCAGGCGCTGGTAGCGCTGCACCGACACATCCTGACCGTCGATCTCTCGTGCCAGGTTGAACAGGTTGGAAATGCCGCGCACCAGCTCGGCGTTGCCGATGCGGCCCATGAAGGTGTTGCCGGGCGGCCGGCTGGCGGCGAACTCGTCACTGCTGAACGGGGTCTGCCAGACCTGCATTGGATGGATGCGGGTCGGTTCGTTGCCTTCGGCATGGAACAGCACCATGCGTCCATCCTGCATGAAGGCGTAGCCATGGCCGAACACCGGGTTCTGCAGTACGCGCTGGATGGTGTTGTAGACGAACAACGCCGAGCGCCCACCTTCGCGCTCGTAGAAGATGTACAGCACATCCTCGCCATTCGGCGAACGGATGCTGCGCTTGAACTGCATGCCGGCCATCGAGGCGTCGAATGCCTTGTGCTCGCCGCCCTGCAGGTAATAGCCACCCGGGAAGATCACACCGTGGTCTTCAGGCAGCTGCACGCAGGCCTGAACGATCGCATCGTTGCGCACGATGCCGCCGGTCAGCGTGTTGTAGATCAGGCCGCGCCACTCCGTCTCGCGGTACGGCAGCACCTTCAGCAGTACCAGCGAGCCGACCCGGGCGAATTCGAACTGGGCGTCGTCAAGCGACTGCGTGCTGTCCTCCACCGGTTCGCTGTAGATGCCCTGCCCGGTCTCGGTGTTGTTCTCGACCTTGATGGTGAGGTCGCCGCCGGTGGTCTCCACGAACAGGGTGTCGAGGATGTTCAGGTGCGAATGGCGTCCATTGACTGCCAGGTCGCGGGTCGCCCTGGTCCATTCGAAGTCGAACGGCGGCGGCAGTGCGATATCGCGCTCGCCGCGCGCATCCAGATAGGCCAGTTCGCCATCGCGCGACAGCGCCCAGCGGAACACGCGCACATCGCTGCTGCGCTCGCCGATCTGGAACGAAGCCAGCAGCTTGTCGCCCACCACGATCAGCTGCAGCAGGCGTGCGTGCTTGTAGTAGGCGTACAGCTCGTTGAAGTCGTGCACGAAGCCGGGCTGGTCGAGGAAGCTGCCCTTCAGCTCCAGCGCGGCCACGTCGTAGCCGTCGCTGCCCTGCACCAGCCGGTACAGGCCGAACACATCCTCGATGCGGGTCTGGGTCTTCAGCCCGATGAAAACGTTGTAGCCGAACAGCAGGCGGTCCGGCCCGACCTGCACGATGTCACGGCCGACGCAGTTGTTTTCGCTGCGGATGCGGAAACGCCCGACCACCTCCAGGCGGCTGTCGCCGAACTCGGCCAGGCGCTGGCGGTTGAGCGTCTCGGCCAGGCCCTGCAGGCGCTGGCCCTGCTCGGTCAGGCGGCGGCGCAGGACTTCGTAGGCGCCGCCCTGGGCAACGGCCTGGTCGACGGTGTTGCCGCCGGCCTCCGGCGCGGGGGTTTCGGCGGACGGATGGGTTTCAGACATCAGCAGGCTTCCAGCTCACGGGCGAACGGCCGCGCGTGCGGCCGGCACGGGCGGGCGATGGCCAGGCCGGCCATCGCCCGGTGCATCAACGGGCGCTGTCGACCACGGTGGCCGACACGGTCGGGACCGCTTCGGCGTCCTCGGCGATCTGACGCGGGGCCGGTTCGGCCACGGCCACGCCCAGGTAGCGCTGCATCAGCTCCTGCACGATCGGGCTCTTGCCGGCGAAGCCTTCGATCGACTTGCCCAGCGAGACGGCCTTGACCAGGTTCTCGAACATGCCGCCGTCGCCACCGACCAGGTCGATGTCGGCGTTGCGCAGCGCGCTGGCGATGACATTGGCGTTCTCGCGCGAGACTTCCTTGCCGGCTTCGATCGAGGCCAGCGCCTGCTTCAGGCTGTTGTCCAGCATCATGCGGAACTCTTCGTGGCCACGCGCCTGGTCGCTCAGCGAGGCGATGGCTTCGAACTTGCGCACCAGGCCCTCGGCCTCGGCCAGCAGCTTCTTCTGCACCACGCCGGCTTCGGCGTTGCCCAGCGACTCGGTGGCGGTGGCACGGGCCAGGCCCATCTTCTCCTCGCCCTGTGCCTGTGCCTGCAGCGTCTGCGCCAGCACCTGGGCCTCGTTGCTGCCCTGCTTCAGGCTGGCTTCGGCCTTGGCTTCGATCACGCGCGCTTCGGCAATGCCGACCTTCTCGATGGCCAGCGCGGACGCCTCACGCACCTGCGCTTCGGCCAGGCCCGGCGCGGCCTGTTCGGCACGCAGCGCGTCGGCCAGCAGGCGCTTGGCTTCGGCCTGCTTGCCAGCCGCTTCATGCTCGGCCTGGGCCAGCGTGGTCAGTTCAACCGCGCGGTGCTTGGAGGCGGTTTCGCGTGCCTGCGCTTCCTTCACCTCGCGCACCAGCGATTCCTGCGCCTTGGCTTCGGCTTCCAGGATCAGCACCTGCTTCTGGCGATCGGCCTCGGAGACTTCACGCACCTCCTTGATGCGCTCTTCTTCCTGCGCCACCGTCTTGTCGATGGAGATGCGTTCGCGGGTGATGTTGGCCACGTCCATCTTGCCCTGCTCGACCACCTTGTCGCGCTCCACGCCCTGCAGCTGCACTTCGCGGTCGGTGGTGACCTGCTCCAGCTGGCGTGCACGCTCCACGCGCTCGGCCTCGATGGCCACGGCACGCTGGCGGTTCTGCTCGGCCACTTCCACTTCGCGCAGGCGGTTCTGGTCGCGGATCTCGATCAGCTGCTGTGCTTCGATGCGGGCATTCTCGGACAGCTGGCGCTGCTCTTCCTGCACCTTGGCGGTCTCGGCCTCCTCGCGCGCGCGGATGGTCTCGATCTCGCGCTTCTGGCGTGCTTCGGCTTCGGCCTGCTGGCGTTCCAGCGCCAGCAGCGCTTCACGCGCTTCCACGTTCTTCTTGGTGATGGCGAGCTTCTCGTTCTGCTCCAGCTCGTTGGTCACCACGTTCTGCGCGGCGGTCAGCTCGGTGATCTTGCGGATGCCCTGCGCGTCGAGGATGTTGAACTGGTCCAGCAGCGACTTCGGGGTCTGCTCCAGGTAATCGATCGCCACGTCTTCCAGCACATAGCCGTTGAGGTCGTTGCCGATCACCGCAATGATCTCGTCGCGGAATTCCTGGCGCTTCTCGAACAGTTCGGTGAAGTCGAACTTCTTGCCAACCGTCTTCAGCGCTTCAGAGAACTTGGCGTTGAACAGCTCATCGACGGCGTGTTTGTCCGACGCACGGTCGGCACCGATGGCCTTGGCCACGCGCAGCACGTCGGCCTGGGTCTCGTTCACCCGAAGGTAGAAAGCCACGGCGATGTCGGCGCGCATGTTGTCGCGGCAGATCAGGCCTTCCTTGCCACGGCGGTCGATCTGCAGGGTGATCAGGCTGATCCGCATCAGCTCGGCGCGGTACAGCACGGGAATGATCAGCGCACCGGTGAAGTGCACCTTGGGCGTGGAACTCATGTCGTTGACGATCAGGGCCACACCCTGGTCGACCTTGCGGTAGAAGGCCTTGAACAGGCCGGCCAGGCCGAGCAGACCGACCAGCAGGACCACCACGCCGATCAGGAAGGGGGCCATGGTTGCCAATGTCATCAGTGATTCTCCTTGTTGCCCGGAAGCAGGTTGTCCTGGAAATCGAGGGCGACCGCATCAGCGCGGACCACCCGGTAATAGTGTTGTTCGGCCATGTGCTCGACCAGCACGATGCGCTCGCCACGCTGCAATTCGATGTCGCTGCGCACCTGCAGCACCAGCCCGGCACCACCGTCGTCGAAAGTGGCGTGACCGCTGCGGGCATCCACCCTGGGCGAGGCGACCACGCCGGTCCGCCCCAGCAGTGAGGCCTGCGCCACCGGCCGCAGCCGCAGCAGGAACCGGCGGATGGGCCGCAGCAGCAGCGCGGTGACCGGTACCGCCGGCAACGGCGCCAGCACGGCCACGACCGCACCGATCAACCAGCGCAGCAGGTCCGGCAGCGGCAGCAGCACGAATAGATGGATGAAATAGGTGATGATCCAGGCGAAGAAGCCCAGCAGCGTCACCACCAGCATGAGCGGCACCCCGCCCAGGCCCCAGCGGGCCAGCAACGCGGACAGACCCTGCAGGTCGTGATGATCGCCATGCAGCACACCATCGGCGCCGGCATCGCCGAACCCGTCATCGACCAGCCCGAACGCCGCCAGCGCCCAATACAGCACCGCCACCGCCAGCACGATGCTGTACGGCAGAGTCGGGAAACCGAACACGACGGTGAGGAATTCCTGCATCGTTTGCCTTCCTGGGCTGTGGGCGGCGGTCGCCCGTTCGGGACGCGCAGAGCGCGCCCCGTCGATCCCCGCGCCGGCCCTCATGGCAGGCGCGCTTGGGTCCATCCTATGTGAAGAATGCGTGCAGGCTCAAATCCGGGCGCTGACCAGAGCAAATAGTGACGCGAATCACTCGAGAACCGTGCAGTCCGCGCGGCGCACTTCCTCGACGAAGGTGCGCATCTTGTAACCGTCCTTGATGCCCGGCTCCAGCTCGATGCCACTGGAGACGTCCACGCCCCACGGCAGCGTGGCCAGCACGGCGTCATAGACGTTTTCCGCGTTCAGGCCGCCGGCCAGCAGGAACGGCCGGTGCAACCCGGTCGGAATGCGACCCCAGTCGAACGCCACACCGGTACCGCCACCGCCACCCGGAGCATGGCTGTCGAACAGGAAGCCGGCGGCGCTGGGATAGCGCAGTTGCAGGGTGCGGGCATTGACCTCTTCACGCCCCCCCATGGCAATCGCCTTCAGGTACGGCATGTTGAAGCTGCGGCAGAAGCTCTCGTCTTCCTCGCCATGGAACTGCAGCAGGGTCGGACGTACCGTGCGCAGCACCTCGCGCACTTCCTCCTTGCTGTTGTTGCGGAACAGCGCCACCACATCGACCATCGGCGCGATCGCCTGGCGCATCGCGCGGGCCTCGGCGGGCGCGACCCGACGGCTGCTCTCGCGGGCAAAGATGAAACCCACTGCGTCCACGCCCAGCTCACCGGCCAGGCGGACATCGCCGGCACGGGTCATGCCACAGAACTTGATGCGTGTACGGTAGTAGGAACGGCTCATAGCGTGACCTCGGCGGGCAGATGCCAGTTGTCGGGGTACAGGGGCCCAAGGAACACCAGGCCCTGCGGCGGTGCGGTGGGACCAGCTACGGTGCGATCGCGCCCAGCCAGCAGCTCAGCGATCCATTCCACCGGTTTTTCGCCGCTGCCCACCAGGATCAACGATCCGACGATATTGCGGACCATGTGATGAAGGAATGCATTGCCCTGCACAGCGACCTCGATCACCTCGCCCTGGCGGCTGACCTGCAGTGACTGCAGTTCACGCCGGGCGTGCAGCGCCTGGCACTGTACCGAACGGAACGCACTGAAGTCGTTCTCGCCGAGCAGGGCCTGGCCGGCGGCATGCATCAGGGTCTCGTCCAGCGCCCGGCGCTCCCAGCTGAGGGTCTGCCGCTCCAGCGCCGGCCGCATTTCGCGGTTGAGCAGTCGGTAGCGGTAGCGGCGCGCACGCGCCGAGAAACGGGCATGGAAATCATCAGCTACCGGTACGCACCAGCGCACCGCGATCGAGCGAGGCAGGCGGGTGGTGGTGCCGAGCATCCAGGCACGTGGATCGCGCACCACGTCGGTATCGAAATGGACAACCTGGCATTGGCCATGCACACCGGCATCGGTGCGACCGGCACAGACCACCTGCAGCGGCACATCGGCCACCGACGACAGAGCCTGCTCGAGGCTGGCCTGCACGCTGGGACCACCCTCGCCCAGGTTCTGCCAGCCCCTGAAATCGCTGCCGTCGTACTCGACGCCAAGCGCATAACGCATGTGCTACCTCGATGTTGCGGATGGGGCGGCGCTCAGGCCGGGTCGCGTTCGGACCAGACCGCCAGTTCGTTGCCACCGGGCTCGACGAACTGGAAGCGGCTGCCGCCGGGGAAGGAGAACACCGCGCGCACGATCTCGCCGCCGGCGTCACGCACCGCCGCCTCGACCGGTGCCAGCTCGTCGGCATACAGCACCAGCAGCGGTGCACCGCTGTCGCTGGCCCGCTGCGGCTGGCCACGGAAGAAGCCGCCCTGCAGGCGGCCATCGTCGAAGGCGGTGTAGTCGCTGCCATAGTCGACGAACGACCAACCGAACACCTTCTCGAAGAACGCACGGCTGGCCGCGGGATCACTGGAGGCGAATTCAACGTAGTCGATGCGGCGCTCGCGGCTCATGGCACGGTCCTTGTCAGCAGGTTCGGTCACGGCAGGCGGGCCAGCAGTTCGCGCGCCTGTGCCTGACTGTGCAGGTCGCCGCCTTCTGCGACTTCCAGCAGCAGGGTACGCGCAGTCTGCGCGTCGCCCAGGTCGAGATAGGCGATCGCCAGCTCCAGGCGCTCCTGGCCCGCACGGGGCGACCAGCCAGCGTCGGTGCCCGCCGCTGCGGTGATCGGCGCGGCATCCAGGTGATGTTGGGCATCGATGCCGTCGCGGTCGATGGGCGCCGGATCGATGGCATCGACCGGGGCGTCGACGTCATGCGTTTCTGCCGGCAGATCGAACACGCCACGGAACTGCGGCTGCTGTTCGGCATGCAGCGCATAGTCCGGCACACCCACGTCCGCCGGGGCTTCCAGTGCAATCGGTTCATCCTGCACCGGCTCGACGACGACACCCTCGCCGCTGGCGGTCGCGGGTTCGTCCCAGCGCGGCAGATCGGTCACCGCCTCGGGCAGTACGACCACGTCTTCGTCGCGCAGTGTGTCAGCCCGCCACTCGGGCGGCGCCACGGGGTCGGTGGTCGGATCGACCGCTGTTTCGGCCGGTGTCTCGGGCTCGCTCGCCCAGGCCGGCATCGCCGGTTCGTGGCGGCCGCCATCGGCTACCGCCGACCACGAAGACTGCTCGGCCAGCGTATCCAGCGCCCCGCCCGCCGGCACCGCTGCGGCCAGGCCGGCGGCATCGTCTTCCTCGCGCAGCGGCGGTAGCGGCGACGGCTTGCGACGACGCAGCAGCCAGGCCGCCCCCGCCGCCAGCAGCAGCACCGGCAGCCCCAGCCAGTACCACGGCGTTGCCGCATCGCGGGCATCCGGTGCCTGCGCCAGGCGCTGCTGCGCGGCGGCCAGGTCGTTGTCCTTCATCGCGATCAGCGACTGCTGCTGTTCCTTGAGTTTCTCCAGGTCGGCCACGCGCTGCTTCAGCTCGCCGATCTCGGCATCGCGGGTGGCGATGTCCTCACGCGCCTGGCGCAGTTGTTCGTTGCCCAGCATGTCACCCTCGCTGCCGGCAGCGGTGCCGGTGGTTGTGCCCGCGTGCGCGGCGTCGGACGCCAGCGCCGGAGCGATCTCAAGTCGTGCCCCGTTGGCCGCAGCCGGGGAAGAAGCGTTCGTGGTTTCGGCCTTGGCGACCGGGGCGACGGTACCCGCGGGTTGCGGCACGGTACGCGCCTGCCGCCATTGCGCAGCATGCTCGCGCACGAGCGTCGCCGCTTCGGCTGCGTCGACCGCAGCAAGCGCATCGCTGCCAGGCATGCGCAGCACCGCCCCCTGCTTGAGCAGGTTGACGTTGCCACGGATGAAGGCTTCGGGATTGGCACGCAGCAGGGCGATCATCGCGCGGTCGCGACTGACCTGGTTGCCACGTGCCACCGCACTGGCGATCTGCGACAGGGTCTGCCCGCGCTGCACGGTGATGCTGCCATCTGTCGGCGCTGCAGCAACCGGCGCGGAGGCCGCACGCGGGCGTGCCGGCGCTGGCGCCGCCGCAGGTGGCGGCGTGGTGGGCGTCTCTGCTGCTGGCACCGTTGCCGAAGCCGGCGCAGGTTCGCGCACGATGGTATTGGAGAGCGTGCCAGCCGGTGCGACGATCTCCGGCTCGGCCACGGCCAACGCACTGGGCGCCGCATCGACCAGCGCCGAGTACTCGCGCACCAGGCGGCCCTGGCCCCAATCGGCTTCGATGAGGAAGCTCAGCGACGGCGTCTCCACCGGCGCCTGCGAGGTGACGCGCACCACCGCCCTGCCCTGCGTGTCGCGGGTCAGTTCGAACTGCAGTTCACTGACCAATCCGGTTGGCCGCTGCAGGCCGACACGTTCGAAGGTGACCGGTGAGGCCAGCGCCACGCGCAGGTTTTCCAGCTCGGACGGGTCCGCCGAGACCACCGGGATTTCGGCCAGCAGGGGCTGGCCCGGCTTGGACAGGACCCGGATGTCGCCCAAGCCCAGGGCGAGCGCCGAACTGCTGGCCAAGGCGAGCAGTGCGGCGGACAGATAGGTGAGCGGGCGCTTTGCGCCCTTGGCCCGTTTATTCATGGGCGACACTATAAAGCGTGCGGACCGGGGTCCGCACCCACCGGAAAGACCCTTGAGGTAGTGCCGGCCGCTGGCCGGCAATCCCTTCAGCTGGTGGATCAGGGCAATGCCGGCCAGCGGCCGGCCCTACCGACCCACAGTCGAGAATGGCGCGCCGCTACATAACCGGAGATCAGCGCTGCTCGGCGGCGACCAGCTCGGCCAGCTGCACGGCATTCAGGGCAGCACCCTTGCGCACGTTGTCCGACACGATCCACAGGTTCAGGCCGCGCGGGTGCGACAGGTCCTCGCGGATGCGGCCGACATACACCGCGTCGGTGCCCGAGGCGTGGGTGACCGGGGTCGGGTAGCCACCGGCTTCATGGCGGTCCACCACTTCGATGCCCGGCGACTGCTCCAGCAGCGCGCGCGCCTCGGCCACGGTCACCTTGTCGCGGGTCTCGATCGCCACCGACTCGGAGTGGCCGTAGAACACCGGCACACGCACCGCAGTCGGGTTCACCAGGATGCTGTCGTCGCCGAGAATCTTGCGGGTCTCCCAGATCAGCTTCATCTCTTCCTTGGTGAAGCCGTTGTCCTGGAAGTCGTCGATGTGCGGAATCAGGTTGAAGGCGATCTGCACCGGGAAGCGCTGCGGATCGATCTCCTGGAAGCTCAGCAGCTGGCCGGTCTGCTTGCCCAGCTCCTCGGTTGCCGAACGGCCGCCGCCGGACACCGACTGGTAGGTGGAGACGTTGATGCGCTCGATGCCGTACTTGCGGTGCAGCGGCGCCAACGCCACCAGCATCTGCATGGTCGAGCAGTTCGGGTTGGCGATGATGCCGCGCGGACGGTTGGCGACCTGCTCCGGGTTGACCTCGGACACCACCAGCGGCACGTCATCGTCGTAACGGAAGGCCGAGGAGTTGTCGATCACCACCGCACCGGCGGCGGCGAACTTCGGCGCGTATTCCTTGGACACGCTGCCGCCGGCCGAGAACAGCGCGATCTCGACACCGGTCGGATCGAAGGTGGCCAGGTCCTGGACCGTAACCTTCTGGCCGTTGAATTCGATCTCGCCACCGGCCGAACGCTCGGAGGCCAGGACGCTCAGGGTGCCGACCGGGAAATCACGCTCGGCCAGGATCGACAACATGGTCTCGCCGACCGCACCGGTGGCACCGACGACGGCGACGTGGAAACTGCGCTGTGCATTGCTCATGGGGGAAACTCTCACGAAAACGGGGATAGGAAAAAAACACGCACGACAGCTGGGTTCGGGGAACCTCCTCAAGCGGGGCGCGCGGAGGTTCCCTATCGTTTCCCGGTTTTTTTGCCCAGAGTCACGCGCGCGGCCATCGCCGCGTCAGCGTTGATCGCGCTCGGCATGCGCGACGGGCCGCCGTCCAGGCCCAGCCCGGCAACCAGATTATCCACGGCCAGCTGTACCATCGCCGTGCGCGTGGCCAGCGAGGCGCTGCCGATATGCGGAGTCAGCACGACATTGCGCAGCGCCAGCAGTTCGGGGCGCACCTTCGGCTCGCCTTCGTACACATCCAGACCCGCTGCAGCCAGGCGACCGTTGGCCAGTGCATCGGCCAGCGCGATTTCATCGACCAGGCCGCCGCGGGCGATGTTCACCAGCGTCGCCGACGGCTTCATCTTCGCCAGCGCGGCGGCATCGATCAGGTGGTGCGAGGCCGGGGTATACGGCAGCACCAGCAGCAGGTGATCGGACTGCGCCAGCAGCGTGTCCAGGTCCACATAGGTGGCGCCCACTTCCGCTTCGGTCGCGGCCGGCAGCTGCGAACGATTGTGGTACAGCACCTTCATGCCGAAACCGTGCGCGCCGCGGCGGGCGATGCCCTGGCCGATGCGGCCCATGCCAAGGATGCCCAGCGTGCTGCCGTGGATGTCGGCACCGAGCATGGTCTGGAACGACCACTGCTGCCACTGTCCCTCGCGCAGCCAGCGCTCGGACTCGGTGATGCGGCGTGCGGTGGCCATCAGCAGTGCGAAGCCGAGATCGGCGGTGGTTTCAGTCAGGACGTCCGGCGTATTGCTGGCCAGGATGCCGGCCGCACTGAGCGCGTCGACATCCAGGTTGTTGTAGCCGACACCGACATTGGCGATCACCTGCAGCTGCGCGGCATCGGCCACCTGCGCTGCGCCGATGCGCTCGTTGAGGGTGATGATCGCGCCGTCGGCGCTGGCCAGCTGTTCGGCAATCTGCTCGGGTGACCAGGCGGTGACAGTGTCGGTGCTGCGCAGCTGCACGCGATCGCGCAGCGGCGCGATGGCCGCGTCGATCAGCGGCTGGCTCACCCACACGGTCGGCCGCGTGTCAGCCATCGATCTGCCCGGGAATGCGCGGGGTGATCGTGCCGACATCGCCGCACTGCGCGCGGTGGCGCAGCGCCTGGTCCATCAGCACCATCGCCACCATCGCCTCGGCGATGGGCGTGGCACGGATGCCGACGCACGGGTCGTGGCGGCCGGTGGTGACCACCTCGACCACGTTGCCTGCGGTATCCAGCGACGGGCCCGGCAGGCGCAGGCTGGAGGTCGGCTTCAACGCGATCGAGGCGACCACCGGCTGGCCGGTGGAAATGCCACCGAGGATGCCGCCGGCGTGGTTGCTGGCGAAGCCCTGCGGGGTCAGCAGGTCGCGGTGTTCGGTGCCCATCTGTGCGGCGCTGGCGAAACCGTCGCCGATCTCCACGCCCTTCACCGCGTTGATGCTCATCAGCGCGGCGGCCAGTTCGCCATCGAGCTTGCCGTAGATCGGCTCGCCCCAGCCCGGCGGCACGTTGTCGGCCACCACGTCCACGCGCGCACCGACCGAATCACCGGACTTGCGCAGCGCATCCATGTACGCCTCCAGCTCGGGCACCTGTGCGGCGTGCGGCCAGAAGAACGGATTGTCTTCCACCGCCGACCAGTCGAAACCGGCCGGGGTGATGTCGCCCAGCTGCGACAGGTAGCCGCGCACGGTGACGCCGAAACGTTCGGCCAACCATTTCTTGGCGACCACGCCGGCGGCCACGCGCATGGTGGTTTCGCGCGCCGAGGAACGGCCGCCACCGCGCGGGTCGCGGATGCCGTACTTGTGCCAGTAGCTGTAGTCGGCATGGCCCGGCCGGAACTGCTGGCCGATGTTGGCGTAATCCTTGCTGCGCTGGTCGGTGTTGCGGATCAGCAGGGCGATCGGCGTGCCGGTGGTCAGGCCCTCGTACACGCCGGACAGGATCTCGACCTCATCGGCCTCGCGTCGGGCCGAGGTGTGCCGGCTCTTGCCGGTGGCACGACGCTGCAGGTCGTGGGCGAATTCGGCCGCGTCCAGCGCCAGCCCCGGAGGGCAGCCATCGATCACGCAGCCGATGGCCGGCCCGTGCGACTCGCCGAACGTGGTGACGGTGAACAGCTTGCCGAACGCATTGGAGCTCACGGGCGCTGCGCCGCCAGTTCGGTGATGCGCGCGCTATGGGCGATCAGCTCGCGGCATTCGACCGCGAAGATGCCCATCTGGCCGACCTTGAATTCGATCCATGCGAAGTCGACTTCCGGCAGCAGCTTGATCAGGTGCTGCTCGGATTCGCCCACTTCACAGATCAGCAGACCGTCTTCGCTCAGGTGCAGCGGCGCATCGCGCAGGATCTTCAGCACCAGGTCCAGGCCGTCGTCGCCGGCACGCAGGCCCATCTCCGGCTCGTAGGAGTATTCCTGCGGCAGGGCATCGGTCTCGTCGTTGGTGACGTACGGCGGGTTGGTGACGATCAGGTCGTAGTGGCGGCCGGTCAGGCCGTTGAACAGGTCCGACTTGAGCAGGGTGACGTTGTGCGCCTGCAGGCGCTCCTTGTTCTCCTCGGCCAGCGACAGCGCGTCGTCGCTCAGATCGACACCGTCCACTTCCCAGTTCGGGTAGTAGTGGCCCATGGCGATGGCGATGCAGCCCGAACCGGTGCACAGGTCCAGTGCACGGCTGACATCGCGGCCGGCCAGCCACGGCTCGAAGCCGCACTCGATCAGTTCGGCGATCGGCGAGCGCGGCACCAGGGCGCGCTTGTCGCTCTTGAAGCTCAAACCTGCAAACCAGGCTTCACCTGTCAGGTAGGCGGCCGGGATGCGTTCGTCGATGCGGCGCTGGAACAGCTCCAGCACGCGCAGCTTCTCGGCCTGCAGCAGGCGCGCCTGGCCGTAGGCCGGGCCGAGGTCGTGCGGCAGGTGCAGGCTGTGCAGCACCAGCTGGGTGGCCTCGTCCAGCGCGTTGTCGTAGCTGTGCCCGAAGGTCAGTCCGGCTTCGTTGAAACGGCTGGTGCCGTAGCGGATCAGATCGATGATCGTGTGGAGTTCGGCGGCCGTTTCAGCGGTCATGGCGGTACTGCGGGCAAAGTGGCCCCCGATTATAGGGGCTGGCGCCCGCGGCGGCATCCGTTGCGGCAGAAACGATCGGGCCGCAGCCGGTATGATGGAGCCCATTTCGCGCGGGAGCCCCCATGTTCAATCGCAACGCCGGCATCATCCTGCTGATCGCCCTGGCGGCGGGGCTCGGCCTGCTGGCCGCCCAGCAGGTGTTCGCGCCGAAGCCGCCGGCCAATGCCCCGGCCACCGAAGCGATCACGCTGTACCCGCAGCCGCGTGAACTGCCCGACTTCAACCTGGCCCAGTCCGATGGCACCCGGCTGATCCCGGGCGAACTGAAGGGCCACTGGACCCTGGTGTTCCTGGGCTTCACCTTCTGCCCCGACGTCTGCCCGACCACCCTGGCCGAGCTGGCCGGCGCGCAGAACCAGTGGGAGGCCCTGCCCGACAGCCTGCGCCCGCGCGTGTTGTTCATCTCGGTCGACCCGGATCGCGACAGCGCCACCCGCCTCGGCGAATACGTGCATGGCTTCCATAAGGACACCTTGGCTGCAACCGCCGACGTTCCCTCGCTGGAGCGCTTCGCCACCTCGCTGGGCTTCGTGTTCCAGAAGGTGCCGGGCAAGCACTTCGACGAGAACCCCGAGGATTACACCGTCGAGCACTCGGCCAGCCTGGCCGTGCTCGACCCGCAGGGCCGCCTTGCCGGCCTGGTGCGGCCCCCGTTCAATGCGCCGGCGATCGCCCGCGACCTGCAGAAGCTGACCGAGAAAACCGCCCCATGAGCCTCACCACCGCCCTGACGTACGCCCTGCCCCACCGACTGCTGTCCTCGATGGCGCGTTCGTTGGCGTACTCGGACGATCCGCGCGTATCGCGCTGGCTGATCGATACGGTCACCCGAAAGTTCAACGTCAACCTGGACGAAGCGGCCAATCCGGACCCGCGCAGCTATGCGACCTTCAACCAGTTCTTCACCCGTGCGCTGAAGCCGGGCGCGCGCGTGGCCGATGCCGATCCGCGCAGCCTGGTGATGCCGGCCGACGGCCGCATCAGCCAGCTGGGAAAGATCGAGGCCGGCCGCATTTTCCAGGCCAAGGGCCAGTCGTTCACCGCCGCCGAGCTGCTGGGCAGTGACGAGGATGCCAAGCCGTACAACGATGGCCTGTACGCCACCGTGTATCTGTCCCCGCGCGATTACCACCGCGTGCACATGCCGTGGACCGGCACCCTGCGCGAGACGGTGCACGTGCCGGGGCGCCTGTTCAGCGTCGGCCCGGCCGCCGTCAACGGCGTACCGCGCCTGTTCGCGCGCAACGAGCGCCTGGTCTGCCACTTCGACACCAGCTTCGGCCCGATGGTCAGTGTGATGGTCGGTGCGCTGCTGGTCTCCGGCGTGGAAACCGTGTGGAGCGGCGAGGAGATCCCGGCCTACGGTGACCGCATCACCCGTAAGGACTACCGCGGCCAGGGCATCCAGCTGGAGCGCTTCGCCGAAATGGCGCGCTTCAACTACGGTTCGACCGTGATCGTGCTGCTGCCGCCGGGCGTGGCCGA
Source organism: Nocardiopsis yanglingensis (assembly GCF_045809185.1). Taxonomy (NCBI): domain Bacteria; kingdom Bacillati; phylum Actinomycetota; class Actinomycetes; order Streptosporangiales; family Nocardiopsidaceae; genus Nocardiopsis; species Nocardiopsis yanglingensis. The sequence goes on from NZ_JBJNRH010000001.1 coordinate 646,712, forward strand.
ATTCGCGCCGCAGCTGGGCGCCGAAAGCCCGGTGCAGCTGGGCCAGGCCCTGGCGAAGCTGCGCTGAGGCTTCGGTAGTGCCGGCCGCTGGCCGGCATCTCCGTTGATCCAACGCGACGAGCATTGCCGGCCAGCGGCCGGCACTACCGGTAC